>JBBQRC010000041.1:0-13870 GCA_038215215.1 Pirellulales bacterium | reverse complement strand
ACGATTCGTATCAAGCTGCATGAGTTGATCGACAAAGAAGACAAACAGAAGCCCTACAGCGACGACGATTTGGTCGGTGAGCTCTCCAAAATCGGCTTTACAGTCGCCCGGCGTACGATCACCAAATATCGCAAGAAAATGGCGATTCCCAGCAGCCGCCAGCGCAAGGACTGGTCAAAAAAGTAAGCCCAGAAGTAAGCCCAGAAATAATCTCAGAGATAATCTCAGAGATAATCTCTGGGATCTGACCATAGCCGGCGGGCAAAACGTCGCGATGCCTTGGCCTTCAAGCGAGTCTGCGCGGTCTGCTCCCGCTAAAAGCAGCCCCGTAACGGCATCCCGTTGTGGCGCAAACTTGGGTGGGGCGGGAGGAAATTATTCAAACATGCAGCCCGAGCCGCACTGCGGTCTGCCGCAAGTGCCCGCCGCTTGAGGGCTGTAGGTTGGCAGGTTTGAGCCGCCGGTGGTCGGCGAAGCAGTGATGCTCAATTGCTTGTCCAGCTTCTGCGAACCGCAATCTGGACAATGCGTTGTTTCCGCTCCGCGCACCAAGATCTCGACATCGTGCTTGCAGGTCTGACAATGATACTCATAAATAGGCATTTGCAATTCCCTTTATCCGGTAGCTCTACAAGCCCGAAAGGTGGCGTTGTGCGGGCGGCACTGTCAAAATTTCATAGCGACTCTGAACTTGCGCTGCATCACGACGATTCCCAAAGCGGCGCTGTGTCCCGGATTAAAAGCTGTGTCCCGGATTAAAGCTGTGTCCCGAATTAAAACTGTGTCCCGGATTAAAAGCTGTGTCCCGGATTAAAAGTAGCGGCCACAGACGCGTGTAGTCCTCAGCTAAAACTTGGCGTACTTTTCATTCGGCCACGCGACTGGAATTTTTAGGCCTGCCATTTCTTCATCCTGAGTCGTCTCTACCATGTTATCGACATGAACCGTGAGTTGGCTATCCCCCTCGGCCATATACGAAAAGGCCGATCTGGTTTTGTAGCCGAACCATAGCGGTTTACATCGTATTCACACTGACGACGCATGATCTGTTTCTAATTTCAATACGCAGACGATGTCTAGTTGGTCACCAGCGCTCATGCGCCCAGTCAGGACAAACGGAGCACGCGGCCATCGGGTGCATGCAGCATCCCCGATGAATTGATTGCTGAGCTGGTTAATTTAGAAGCCGATACGATGTGACTTAGAAACCGATACGATGTGAATTGCCTGAATGGTAATGGTGATGACCCTGATGATAGACGGGAGCTGGCCGGTAGTAGCCACCGCTGACCGGTGTCTGGTAGATCACGGGTTGCTGCACAATGACGGGCTGCGATTGAGTTACGATTGGCTGTGAGTATACGGTAGTCGGCGCGGCTAAGTGGGTGGCGAGCGGGGCCGATTGCATAGCGGAGATCACATAGTCGCTCACCCCCTGTTGATGCAAGCTGATGATTTCGGAAACTTCCAAACGACGTTGCACCCCACGCGTGCTTAACTGGCTCATGATCAACGAATCGCTGACACCGCTGCGGCACATATTCACCACATCCGCAGTGCTCATGCCAGAAGCCGTAATTGCTTGTTGCTGAACATACACACGCTGCTGGTAGGCCTGCTGTTGGTAGACCTGCTGTTGGTAACGTTGTTGAGCAATCTGATTATCCTTGGCCCGGCCGATGAGACCGCCGGCAATGGCTCCGACAGCTCCCCCAATCAGCGCCCCCTCAGGTGTTTCGTGGTTTTGATGCCCAATGATGCCGCCGATTACGGCGCCGGTCGCTCCCCCGAGTACCGCCCCTTGTCCGGTGCGTTGCTGCCCCAGCGCATTGGGGACGAAATACAGGACCAGGGCCAAGCACAGAATGTTACGCCGCATCATGGACTCAACTCACTTAAATGACTTTTCAGAAACTAAGCATTAGGCGGAAAATGGAACGCCTAGCCGTCACACTGTGGTGGAGCGAAAAATGACAGCAATTCGCGAGAATAGCTACCAATTTCCGACATCCCAGTAGAACTCCCCCAGAGGCATGCCATGTCTTGTAATCGACATACCGATTGTGTCAGTTGAAGTAAACAGAGCCTGAGGTGAATATCACTTTCTGAATTAACCTTACAATCGCTAGCATCGGTGCTAGCAAATGGTAGTTACGACGCTGGAGTTGGTGTCACCGCCAACACTGAGCACTCCACGCGCGTGAGAATGCGTTCCGCAGTATTGCCAAGCATGATGCCGGCAAAACCATGTCGGGCCACTGTCCCACAGATCAGCAGATCGGCGTCTTCGCGGGCGCATAGATCGGGGATCGCCAAGCTTGGCTCACCTTCAATCATACGCGCCTCCGGCCCGGTCGCATGCAATCCGAAGCTGGTCAATAACTCTTCGAAACTTGCCTGGTGCTGCTTGCGGTTATGTTCCACGAGCGCCGCATATTCACTGGCGGGCAAGCGAGAACGGAGCATGTCTCCACCGTAGAGGTTCCACACATGAGTTACCACCAACGCGCAACGTTCGGCTTTGGCCAATTCGGTTGCCAAGGAGAGAATTCGCTGATTCAAATTCGCGTGAGCTGCGTTGTCGGGAGTGGCATCAACGCTGGCAACAATTTTTTTCGTATTTGGCTCATGCTCAGGATGAATCAACCACAGCGGACACGGTAGCCGGCGTATCAATTGCTGAGCGGATGTTCCCAGTGCTCCGGACTGCAGACTACGCTGTCCTTTGGCGATGCGTATGATCAGATCGAATTTGTCGCGGGTTGCAAGCTCCAATGTTTTGGCCGACGAGGTACCGTGCAGGATTTCTCCAGTTGCTGGCACCCCGTGAGCAAGGCAATGAGCGACCAACTTATCGATCGCATGCTGTTTTTCCTCAGCCAGTAAATCTTGCAAGTGCGAATAATCAGGGCTTAGTAGGCGAATCGTGCGACTCACATCGCGCATAATTTCGACCAAATGCAATTTGCCTTGCCCGTCGGCAGCCAGTTTTAATGCCCGCTCAATTTCAGGATGGGAAGTGCGTGAAGAATCGACGATGACCAAGATGTTCTTAAAATGATCCATGGCAATCCCGTTACTGCTTTCGCTTGTTAATAGCTTCTTGGCTAATTGTCGCTTAAGTAACCAACCCTTTGGTAACTAACATAAATACGTCTTCCAGCGTCGGTTCCTTGTCATTAAAACTGCGCATCGGAATCCCCTCATCGAACAAGCGTGTCATGATGGCGGCTAGACACGCGTCGTCGGCTTCGAATTCGGCGGTCACCCGAGTCCCATCGATATCGATATCACGCAATTCTGGGCAAGATCTCAAGATCGAGATCCCCGCTTCCGTTTTGTCAAGAAAACGAATCTCGACAATCCGATTTCTTCGAATCTGACGGTACACATTACCAATCGGACCATGCATCAGTAGCTGACCACGCTCAATGATTCCAATCGAAGTGCAGCAATCGGCCAACTCCGACAGAATATGACTACTGATCAGAATCGTCTTGCCCATCCGGCGCAGTTCTTTAAGTAACGCTTTGACTTCGATACGTGCCCGCGGATCAAGGCCACTGGTCGGCTCATCCAAAATCAGAACCGGTGGGTCATGGACCAATGTTTTGGCCAGACAAAGTCGCTGCTTCATTCCGCGTGACAGAGCATTGACGTAATCATCGCGTTTGTGCGACAGATCCAAGAGCTCAAGCACGTCAATGATCACTTGCTTCCGCTGCGTCCGGCCAATCTGATAAGCGACGGCAAAAAAGTCGAGAAACTCCCAGACCTTCATGCCGTCATAAACGCCAAAATCGTCCGGCATATAACCGATGCTGCGGCGCACCGCCATGGGATCGCGATTCACGCTATGACCATTGACGATCCCATCTCCCCGCGAGGCCTTGAGCAGCGTTGCCAGATACCGAATCGTGGTACTCTTACCCGCTCCATTAGGGCCAATGAAGCCGAACATCTCTCCCGCTTCAATCTTTAGCGACACGGTCTGCACCGCCGTGAAGTCACCATAATCCTTACCAAAATCGAACAGCTCGATCATCTTCGGAATGGCTCCAGCAAGAGTAGCAATGACAACGGCGGGCGAGTGTCCACCACCCTTAATGTAGCAAATTTGCTGACCACTGCCTCCGCGTTAACGATTGTCGCGGCCAAGCGCGATGGATTTTCGCCGGGCGCAGGTGCTGTGGAAAAAAGAATGCATTGGCAATCGTGAACTAAGAACGGGGCTCTAAGATCCCTCTTCCGCAAGCTCTGGGAAAACTTCGTGATCAAGGTCTTGCCTGCCCACTAACGATTTCGTTCTCGCCAGAAAATCGAACTTAAAATTCGCCACTTGCTGTTCAGTCAACTCCAACTCTGCGGCCACTTCTTTGTTTCCCAAACCTAAAACAAAAAGTAGTTCCACGCACTTTAATTTGGCCCAGTCGTCCCGTTCCTGCCACTTGAGAATTTGGCTTCGCAATGCTTCGACAATCGCTTTTTCTTCCAACTGACGCCGCTCACCACTCCGCGCGATACTACTAGCACCCCGCGCTGCAGCCGACACGATTTGCCAAGGTGAATTGGAGGAGTCGGCTGTTGCCTGCGATATGGCAATGGCTGGGCGACGTCCCTCACGACGGAGCACGTCAGTCAATTTGTAAGCGCAAATCGAAAACAGATAGCCTTCCAGGGGGCGGCGCCGATCGTAATTGGGGAGGCTGTTGAGGAAGCCGATAAAGGTCTCTTGCACAATATCTTCGCTGGCGCTGCGATTGCGAATTCGACTTTCCGCAAAGGCCAACAAACGACCTTCGTAACGTGCAATTAAATCCTCCCAGGCCTGACTATCGCCTTGGCTTATCCGGT
The DNA here is from genome assembly GCA_038215215.1 of Pirellulales bacterium. Lineage (GTDB taxonomy): Bacteria > Planctomycetota > Planctomycetia > Pirellulales > Pirellulaceae > Aureliella. The sequence continues at coordinate 9,016 of JBBQRC010000041.1, read as the reverse complement.
CAACGAGCAATTGATCGGCGTCTACGGCATCACTCATTGGCAGCTCTAATCACGGATAATAATCGCTCGGGAACCATGGCCACTTTCAATCTGGATGCGGCTGCCCGATGGCAACTTAGGTGCCAATGCCGGCGCAGGGCCTGTAATTGGCAGCGGAGCAAGGTGTTTCACCACCACGGGACCACTAGATACCCGGCCGGTGGTCTCCATCTGCCGAGTTCCGCCGACAAACCACAATAACATCAGGGCAGGCAGCACCAATATACAGAGGAATGTCACCCACAACCACGTCAGACTGCCGCCGCTCGACGCCATGGCCGGCAGTGGCTCGACAACTGTCTGATGATTGACGGCCGGCAAATTGAGCGGACCATGCCAGCGACGCAACACGACATGCGTCAAGCCCACTGCACCGATCAACAGGAACAGCACAGTCCCCAGCGGCGCTAGCCGCTCACGCTGCACAGCTTGCTTGTGCCAGGCGCGAAATTGTTCGCGCTGCTCAGGGGTAATTCGTACAGTCACCCATTTTTGATACATGGGTCCTTCACTCGTGGTGAGTTCCGCCATGTAGCCCGACGAATCATCGATTAAATTCTTGCGGATGTAATCAACCTCTATCGGCATGTCCTGCGCTGAGCCGACCCGCTGCGTCACTTCATCATCGACGTAAGTATGAACGGCGGCCACCAACGACTCGTCCAACGCCGCTTCAGCCTCGGCCTCGTTCGAAACTGGGATTGAGCCCACATACAAGAAGTGCTGATGGGAGCTCAGATCCGGCGGAGCGCCCACCCATGCCGGTCGATCGGCTGGTAGCAAAGGCCGCATGCCAGGTTCAACGGACAGATTGCGCACCTCATCCGGATTTGTTTTATTCGGCTGTGCGGCCTTCAGCGAAGAACTCCTAGTCGCAAGCTCGTCCAGTTCCGCGGTCGTGCTGATCTCGGACGTAACCCCGGTAGCAGCAGTCTTCTCCGCGGGTTGCTCACTGACCACTGAAGTCCCTGTGCTGGCAGATTCTGTGCTGGCAGATTCAGTGCTGGCAGTCCCTGTGCTGGCAGGCTCTGTGCTGGCAGGCTCTGTGCTGGCAGACTCTGTGCTGTTCGCCTGTGCCTTCAGCGGCGGGGTTACCTGCGAGGTCTGCCGAGCAACTGGACTGGGCGCCAGGCCCGCATCCGCCTCAGCCACCACCCAGCTCGGGCGGCTCTCTTGTGCGACGACAATCTGCAGACTGATCGGCGAGCCCAAAAGAATGCAGCCAATCCACAACAGGCAAATCAAGCCTGCGGGAAAATGTTTGTGATTGCCAGTTATCTGTCGCTGATTCATTCTTAGTCTCCTCCTAACATCCACACTCTATTGCTGCCAAGCATTAAGCCCGGACCGTTTGATTTCGTTCGTCTGAGTTAATCCAAGGACTCGATAGTTGAATCGCAATCGAAGTACCTGCCGCTATAATCGCTCCCCAAGGCTGCGGGAAGGGAATGATCAAGTACACCAAGCTGGCTCCCAGCACGGTCCAAATCACTGACCAAAAACTAAAACGCGCGCGTCGCAGCGGATCGACCTGCTTCCACCATTGCGTAATGCCCATCAACAAGGCGAAATAGGCTAAAAAGGCTGGTAACAACGGTTCGCCGCTGGGGCCAAAAAATCCGCTCCAGCGTGTCACGGGCAATTCACCAAGGCGTCGCTGACCGATCTCGGCCCACGGTACCATCAGGTAATTGCTGAGCAGATAAGCGACATAACCGATCGCAAAACCACTCGTAAGTTGCACAAAGCTGCGGATTGCCCAGTCACCCTCTTCACGCTGCCAACGTTTGCCAAAGCCGATGGCAATCCAGGCGGTCATTAGTGCCACCACTGCCGCCCAAGCCATGCCAACCAACTGCGGTTGAAGCTGCTGGCCCGAGCCGATCTGAAACAATACCGCCAGCGCACTGAAGACGCTGATGACAGCCGTCGATCCTATCCAACTACCTGACACCTCGCTCCACACTGTCCCACGCTTAACTTGCGCCAACTGCTGACGCTTGGCCACACGCCATTGCTTGAGGTTGAGCGGACGGTTCGCTGCCACTGGCCTGGGAATGGCCGGCGGCAGAGGTGCAGGTACATACGGTTGCGTTTGAAAACTCGGAGTCGGTGGGGGGTTGTACCGTGGCGCAGGACTATCTACGGCTGACCATGCTTGAGGCACATGCGTGCGTGGCGCGGGACCACGCAGCAACCACCAGACCGCGTAATAAGGGACATAGAGACTGAGCCCACCGATCACCAACGACAATAACATCCCTGCATTCATGACCGCTAAGAAAATAACTACGGCTAGAATGACTCCGCGCACCCCCGGCTTAAGGTCAAGCTCTTTCCACCACTTATTAATCCCCAACCAACCCTGCTTTAGATTGCGCGCAATAGGTTCCTCGTAGCGAGCTACCACCACAGGCGACACCGGACGCCTGCCCGTTGCTTGTCCACGAGGCCCGGGCTGGACGACTGGCTGCGGCGGGGGGCAAGCTCCTCCAGGAAAACCGGCCACTACAGGTGGGTTGTTGTCCATCCGGGTTCGCACTAGTAGGTAGCGGTCGTCCACTTCCATCCCCAGAGGACGCACCATTTCGCGCACATCGTGGTAACGAGCGGCGGGATTCTTCTGCAATGCCTTGGCCACCACACTGCGAATGGGTTCTGAAACCAACGACAGATCGGGGTCTGCCGTCAAGTGCTTCATGATAATCTCTTGAGTACTCTCGCCATCAAAAGGTACGACGCCACTGGCCAACTCATACAACATCACGCCCAGCGCATAGATGTCGATTTCCTTGCCGTATTCACCCTTTCCGATCTCAGGAGCCATGTAGTGGAACGTACCGACACTTTCGGTCTGGCCGCCACGTCGCGAGCAGGAGATGAACTTTGACAGCCCGTAGTCACCAATCTTTACAATCCCCTCATCCTCAAAAATATTGGCGGGCTTGAGGTCGCGATGCACAATGCCATGATCGTGCAAATAGGCCACCCCAGCGGCGATCTGCCCAAACCAGCGATTCAATTCTTCGCCAGGCAGTCCTTGCGGATGATTTTCAATCGCCTCACGCAAGCTGTTTCCCGAAACAAATTCCATCACGACCCAGCCCTGTGCATGCTGGTCGAATTTGATGTCGTAGAGCGCTATTAGGTTTGGGTGCTTGAGATTCAAACACTGCTTGACACCACGCACTTCCACATCCAAGTTGCGTTGGATCTGCTTCAGCGCCACCTCTTTGCCAGCGTCATTGATGGCAAAATAGACATCGCCAAAGCCTCCCGACCCAACTCCACGCTTAATCGTAAAACCATCTAAAGGCTTGTCTCCGTTTCCGAATGCGAACTTCATGGTTTTTCCCTGTTCACGGAGTGGAACTGCTGTTTCAGAAGATAGCTGTTTGGTGCGGAGTAGTTGGACCATGTTACAGGCGATCCCCTGGTTAGACAGCGACGATTTTGATTTGAAGAGCACTGCAACTAGCTTAAGTTCGATGCAGTGACACAAATCTTGGCGGTAAACCGCATCTGTTTGGGCGCTATTCCTATGAATAGACGCCACGAATTTGATGATCTATTCAACGCTTAACGAAAAATCCTCACCCCGCAGTCGCATGCCTGCCACTAGCGGTATCGATCCTTGAGTTTTTTGACCATTCACATCTACCTCCGCCAACGTGCGAAAACACCAGCCAGCTCCATGTCGAAACATCAATAGCTCATGTTTCCATTCCGGACACGTTACGTGACTGCCAGGATTAGGCCCAATTACACAAGCGTCGGCGAGAAGCAAGACGCCATCAACGCTCGGTTTCCAACGATTGAGGCTGAGCAGATCCAGCCTGGCGGTAGCGCTCAGCAAGTTGGGCTTGGAAAACCTCACCTTCACCCGCTGGCCAAACTGCAAGATGGCTCCGTCGCGGAGCAAGTGGGCGCGATCAACAGGTTGGCCGTCGAGCAGCACTTGTTGCAGTGGCTGAAGCAGGTAATCGCCACCACTGCGGCGTATGGCTGCCGCCTGACGACTTAGGTCCCCCACAATGCCTACATTAGCGGTGTTTCCGCTGGTTGCCTGTCCGATCACTGTTTCATCGCGATCGCAGCACAAAAACCCGCCTACCCCATCGATCCATAAAACTCGATCACCATTCGTCGTCGCGGAAGATAGCAACGCTTCCGCTCGCGTTTTCGAGTCGATGACCTGCGTGCTACGCGTCAGTGCGGAATGTTGTTTCATGCTTCCGTCCTTACAATTCACCCCGACAGCATTTTTGATTGCCCGCCATATTTTCTGCGAGCCAACCGAAGAACTGGCCATATCTAAGCCCTATTGTAGTCGTTGCCATGCGATGTTTGGCAGTGCCCGGACGAAGCGAGATGGCCGAACGAACGTGGCTACTCGAGTTCTGAAAGCGCCGTTTTCTTCGCCCTATGAGAGAAAACCGGGCTCCGACGCGCGGAGGTTGGCGGCGCCTGAGCCCGGTATTTTTTGAATCACAATCTCGATGACACTGGGTAAGTTCCCAAGCCGTTCCCGAATAGATCCGTGGTCTACTGGCCCTGAGAGTGGCTGACCAGCGACTCTACCTCCGCCCGCCCTTCACCAAAATAGTCTGCAATTTCTTCCAACAGACTTGATGAAACTTCTTCGTCGAGTTGTATCGAGCCTTCGAGAACTCCTTCACTGGCGACTAACCGCTCAGCCACGTCGATGCGTGTCCGAATGTCGTCCACCAGCCGACGAGTATCGCTCAAGTGACTATCGTCGATGGCCACATGGCTAGCCGTCTGCGCCACCTCCACCATCGTCATCCGAGCTTGTAGGTTTTCGACATCAACTTCCAATTCCCGCTTGGCAGCCAACATCCCGTCCAGCTTGCGACGAGCTGCTTCGAGATTCTTTTCCCGAGCCAGCAAAACCTGATTCAACTTGGACGCAGTTTGCTCATGAACCTGAAATTGCTTGAAGCGATTCGAAAGGTCATCTTTCACTTGATCCTCGGAGTAGCTGCGACCCGCGTAGACGAATTTCACCGAGCCACTCTCCAGATCACCCTTGAGTCGCATGATGTCGTTGCGAGCCTTGGCCAACTGCGTTTCCTTAGACTGAATGTCCTCGGACAAACGCTTGGCGCCAGCTTCCTCACGAGCAACCACTTGCAAATTCTTGCTGATCTCTGGTTTAAGATCCTCGATCATCTGTCGTGCATGCTTGATCTCCCACTCAATGGGGACCGATTCGCGGACCGCGTTACTGGCCGAATGGTATCCCATACGCAGGTAGCTAATCGCGCCCGTACCAACGAGCGCAATCACGCTCCCAACACCCACCGCTGAAAGGATAAAAAGTTTCTTGAACATTGCCTTGTCCTCCGACCCACTTGGGCAGACCGAGCCGATTTCATTTTCCGCGTAACCGACTCTATGGTTGTGATTCATTTCAGGACGAGCATCCCGCGACCCATTGCAAGCCACCTCGCCTAACCTCGGTGCTTCCAATCAGCCCTGCCACTCATGGGCTTTGCTGTCCATGTAGAGTTGTTCGCTTTAGCACTCGCTTTTCTTGCCATTCGCGGCAGAAATCTTGGGGAATTTTTCCTGCGTGAGTGCCGACACCCCCACTTGGGTTGTTTAGCCTCTATCGTCGCCAATTACCGTGCTGATAAAAACGTTCCACGGCATCCAACAGGCGATCGGCTCCATCGCGAATGACGTCAATGACCGGCAACTTCAAGTCGTTCTCGACGACCTGCGCAATCCGATGCGCTTCTTCGGGAGAAACGCGGCGGCCATTCATGGCAATGGCGATCGTTTCACAGGGTTGATAGATGCTCGCCATTTTCTCAAACAACTCGCGTTGCTTGACTAGCGATGGCAGATGAACGTGATCCAAGCCACCTACCGCGTCGCGCCCCGCTTCAAAGACAAACACCAACGCATGAGGTAGGCAGCCATGCAACAGGCTCAGCGTTACACCCGAATACGACGGATGTACCAAGCTTCCTTGCCCTTCGACCACGATGATGTCGTGATGCTGATTGTCCAGCACCAACTTTTCCGCACCGCCGCTGACAAAGTCCGCCACGATGCAATCCAAAGGCAGGCCCGTTCCGGCTACCATGATGCCAGTCTGCCCAGTCGCCACAAACTCAGCGTCGAGTCCACGGCGTTGCAAACCGCGGGCAATTTCTAAGCTCACCACCATTTTGCCAACGCTGCAATCGTGTCCGACCGTGTGCAAGCGCAAACAATTGGGGCGCAAGCCCTCACGCTTGGCGATCTGGCGAAAGTTATTCTTGCGTACGTCCGTGATCGTCACGCCGCGGGCCGCAGCGGCTTGTGCCAGTTCTCGATCATCCGACAGAAAATCATGCAAACCGCTGAGCAGATTCATACCGCGGTCGATCGCTTCAAACAACACGGCCCGCCAAGTGTCTGGAATGCGCCCGCCAGGTGGCGCGATTCCCATTACTAACGTATCCGCCCCCACCGCCTCCGCCAGCCGGCCAATGATCGGCGTGTCACCACCGGTCTCCAGGAGTTCTTGAGCCTTGCGACCAGCAAAGTCTGGATCAAAGACCGCGACACATTCGTCCGGACAGTATCGCAATAGCCCCGTCGCCGTTTTGGCAGTTCGCGGATTCGAGTGACCCCACGTCAATAAAACCATCTTGCGTGTCATCGTCCCACCGTTCAGTCAAAGTGTCCCGACCCATCTCAGCGTCGCGCGGCCACCCGCCACATTCAGTTACCACTCAATGATTATCCCACTCAGTGTTTATCCCACTCAGTGTTTATCCCACTCAGTGTTTACCCCGTCATCTGAATGTTACCAAATAGCGCTCGCCGTTGGCAAAGTTCTTTTCAAGCGACTGCGGTGGCGTACGCGATCGCATATCCGCGGCAATGCGAAAGGCTGATTAAGATCTCGCGAATTCCCAGTTGCTGGCTAATGATCTTGGCTTGGCCAGCCAAGTCAATATGCGGGCGGCCACCAATCTCGTTGACCACCTCGACATCCGTCCATTGAATACCATGCGCCCAGCCTGTCCCAAGCGCCTTCAAAACGGCTTCTTTAGCAGCCCAACGTCCAGCGTAATGCTGATTCGCCGACTTGCGGCAGGAGCAATAGGCGATCTCATTTCGAGTGTAAACGCGATTGAGAAAAATCTCACCGTGCTTTTCAATCATCTTGGCGATGCGGGCGCATTCGATGATGTCGGTGCCGATACCAACGACCGGACCGCCAGTCTGACGCGAGTGGCTCATGTCGTGTACTCAGAGTTGAATTTCACGTAATCGACCGTTAAGTCGCTCGTCCAATGCCGACATTGACCAGCCCCACCGCCGACATTCAACTCCACCAGCGTGGTGTGATTTCCCCTGATTGACCGACTGGCCGCCGGCGCATCAAATGCAACCGGCTCCCCGGCTTTGAAGAGTTCAATTTGGTTGATTTGCAAATCCAAGCGGTCCGTCTCAATGGGTACCCCAGCGTAACCAGCCGCGGAAACGATGCGTCCCCAATTCGGATCGCCGCCAAAAATCGCCGCTTTGACCAAGTTGCTGTTGGCGACTGCGTGCGCAACCTGCCGCGCATCGGCATCACTGCGAGCTCCGCTGACACTGATTTCAATCAGATGGGTCGCACCTTCTCCATCTGCCGGAATCTGCTTGGCCAATTCGATGCACATGGCTTCCAGGTGCTCGACAAACGCGAATTCAGCAGCGCCCGTCAGGACCTCACCACCTGCCGCACCATTGGCGATCAGCAGCATCGTATCATTCGTACTGGTATGTCCCTCGACGCTGATGTTGTTAAACGATTTGTTGGCGGCCGCCGTCAATAATCGTTGCGCTTGAGCTGCAGCCAAAGGGGCGTCGGTCAAGATGCAACACAACATGGTGGCCATGTTTGGGCCAATCATGCCGGCTCCCTTACACATGCCGGCGATGCGAATCTCACGATCGGCAACTGTGCAACAGCGACTGGTCACCTTACGGCCAGCATCCGTCGTCAGGATCCCATCCGCGGCATCTAAAAATGCGGCTTCGCCAGCCGCCAAGCTGGCGCTCGCCTGCTGGATTCCCGCTTCAATTTTTTCCATCGGCAGAAAACGCCCGATGATTCCGGTACTCATCACCAATGTTTGCTCGGGGAGCAGGGGTTGATCTAACGACCCGCTACAACCAGCCGCTAACATCTCGCACATGCGGTGAGCATCCGCAGCCCCACGCGCTCCGGTGCAAGCATTTGCGTTTCCGCTGTTGATGACCACGGCGCGTGCGGAGTGTTGTGGAGTGCGACTGCGGCAGAGGACCACGGGGGCGGCCACAACTTGATTTTGCGTATAGACCCCCGCCGCAGCGGCGGGAAGGTCCGACGCGATTATCGTCAAATCCTTGGTGTTAGCCCGCGACTTGATTCCGCAACTGACACCTGCAAAACGAAAGCCTAATGGAATGTAGTGCGCCAAGTTAGCCTAAGCTCCCAATCCTAGTTTCTGATCCAATTCAAACATGACATTCATACACTGCACTGCCGCACCAGAGGCCCCTTTAATCAAATTATCCAGGGCTGATACCAGTATTAACCAATCATCATTCTCGCGGACCGTGATATCACAATAATTAGTGTGCGCCACATGTTTAGTGGATGGCAGATGGCTGACCACACGTACAAAGGGATGCTGTTGGTAGTACTGACCCAAACACTCGCGGATCTGATTGGCGGTCACGCCGTCAGTCGGCCGCGCATAAATCGTTGATAGAATACCACGATCCATCGGGACCAGATGCGGTGTAAATACTAAGCCCGGCATCGTGCCTGAGTAACGGCCTACGATGTCGATGATCTCAGGCTGATGTCGATGCGTACCCACGGCATAAGCGGAAAAACCTTCGTTAACTTCGCAGTACAGGTTGCCGACCTTCGGCGTTCGCCCGGCCCCACTGGCGCCACTCTTCGAATCGACCACGATTC
>JBBQRC010000040.1:0-13885 GCA_038215215.1 Pirellulales bacterium | reverse complement strand
CTTTTCGAGCGGAGAGATTAGCTCGCTGAGAGGCCGGTGGGCGTCGTCGAGGTGGCTGCAATGGCTTCTGCTGCCGCCGCTGCCGCCGCCACTTTGCGTGTTCGTGGTTTGCGACCACGTGGCTTGGAAGCGGTTTCGGGGATCATCTTAGGATCGAGCAACTGAAGCATACGACTAATGCACAGTCGATTAACGCTGATCCCCAAGCGGCCGGCTTCCTCACAGAGTGCTTCGTGCAGACTCTTGGGAAGTCGTACGGTGATCATGCGCTGCGGATCGTTCGGATCGTTTTCTGGCAAATCGCGGGAGCGCAGCGCAGTCAGCATCATTTGAATTTGATGGTATTGTTCACAGCGGAGAAATTGGCCGAAGTCGTCATTCAGGGGGAACAGAAGCGGGATCATGCCATCCCCCCCCATGAGCTCCCGGTAGAAACAGACCCAGGTGGGCGCGTTTCCAAACAGATCATTGGCGATATCGAACGCCTGCTGGCACCGGGCATCGAATTCGTGGGCGGGTTTGAAGGCAGCACGCAAATCGCGAGCGACCTGCTGAAACTTATGTAGCTCCTCAGCCAACCGTGATGAGGCGTCACTGGCAGGTGCCAGCGAGGGAGATGTAACCGGGGGTGTTGCAGTCTGATTCTCAGCGCCATGAATTACCGGACGGCCGCCAAATGACCCTGCTTGGCTGGGGGGCGTGGTAATGTGGCTTGGCGAGTGAAACTGTCCGCGCTGGTCAGCAGCTCGAGTTGCTTCCGTGCCGGAGTAGGTCGAATACATCGGGTTTGAATTCATTGCGTCCTCTATTCATTTGAATGGGCCATGATCCGTTCAGCGCTCCATCGGCCGAACAACGCCCCAATCATGCAAAGGCAAGCAATGCTGTCGTCGTAAGTTATTATATTGCTAGCGGTTACGCCACTTGACAGGTCGCTGCTTAATTCCTGAGCAGGCCTGCGCGACGACGACGCTCAAAAACAATGCCTACGAATTAGGCAATCGCCACATGACCAAATACCAAGTGTCCAACCTGCAGGCATGAGATTTTTTCCAAAAAAGATAGCAAAGCCTATTTTTCGCTTGTTTTTGCAGCTACTTTAGGCACCACACAAGTTCTATTGGGGCTGTTTTTGCGAGTCTGCTGTCGCGGTCTTGATGATTGTATCGAGTTGATTTTGCGGGTCATATTGATGTCGGTTCGTATTGCTGGCGTTGCGATTGCATCCCGGCAATTGACGCCTAGCTTGCCTGATTTGCGTAAAAAGGCAGACTTTTCGCTGCGTTGTATTTGTGTCAAAAAAATTCGTGCGGTCGATATGAGCTTCCGTTTCGACAGTCGTGTGCGATCGCATTTGGCTGGGCACAACAAAACGCTTACTAAAACTTTTTCCCGATCGGAGAAATGATTCGGCGCGTCGGCTATGCGGAGATCGACTATGCGGAGATCGACTCTGCTGAGATCGACTCTGCTGAGATCGACTTGGCGAAGAGTTGCCGCGATGGGGGCACTGCTGGGCCTTAAGGTGGTCCCGCCAAAAGGTGGCACCCTGGACTTTTGGATTTGGCTAAGATCGCATGTGAGCTCAGTAATCTTCACACATTGAGAAAATTGAGCAGAGCTTGGTTGTAAGCTGCTGGAGATTCTAACGGCGACAAGTGGCCAGTGCTAGCAATCACCGCCAGCTTGGAGTCCGGGATCTGCTTGGCCCAGGCGGCGGTATCGCTGGCAGGGGCGATTGGGTCCGCCTCTCCCGCGATGACGAGTGTTGGCACGCGGATAGCTGCCAGCAAATCGCTGAAATCTCGGCGGGCCGCCATGGCATGCTGGGCGGCTGCCACCGCAGTCGGCCTGGCGTCGCACATCATCGCTTTCACCAGCTCAACAACTGCGAGTTTTGAGTCGAATGTTTGCTGGCAAAGCATTTTTTCGAGCATCGGCTGCACGGCTTCCCAGGTGCCAGATTCCAAGGCCTGTTGAGCCATGCTCAATCGGCCGCTTCGCGCCGCGTCGCTATCCGCCGTGGGTTTGGTGTTGCTGAGGATCAAACCACGCAACGCATCAGGAAACTGCCGCCAGTATTCCAAGGCCACGTAGCCACCCAGCGAAAGTCCGGCAACATAAATGGGCTTATCGCCCGCCAAATGATGACGCAGGAATTCGATGTCCTGCGCTAAATCTGCGAGGGAGTAGCTGGCTTCGTCGAGTGTCGAAGCGCCGAAGCCACGGAGGTGGACGGCCACAACGTGAAAGCGATCGGAGAGACCCGCCAGTTGTGGTTGCCACATCCGGTGGTCGAGCGGAAAGCCGTGAAGTAGAAAAAGCGAATGCCCGGTGCCGCTAGCGCTGACTGCCAGCGTGTTGCCGCGGGGCCCTAAAATTTGAATCGAATTGCTCACGCGACTTCCTCAAAGTATCAGTTGCAAACAGGGTCCAGCATTGTAGCGAACGCCGCGAGCGTCGGCGTGAAGTTCCTCGACTTTGTCATGTTCCATTCGACTGCACTCGCTGACCGGCCGCATGCAGCGTGCTAGAATGAGTCCCGGCTTCGGTTACGCTTACCCACCCAAAGGAGAACCCACGATGCGTTTTTTAATGAGCCTGCTGGCAGCGGCGATCTTGATGGTTGCACCGGTTTCGGCTGCCGACTTACCCAAAGTTGGTGATGCTGCACCTGAATTCGAAATGAAAGGAAGTGACGGAAAAACTTACTCGACCAAAGATTTTAAGGGTAAGCAAGCAGTCATTATCGCCTGGTTTCCACGGGCTTTTACAGGAGGCTGTACCAAAGAATGCAAGTCGATGCGGGAAGCCGGAGCGGAGCTAAAGGCCTTTGACGTCGCTTATTTTACGGCCAGCACCGATACCGTCGAGAAAAACGCGGATTTTGCGAAAAGTCTGGAATTAGATTACCCGATCTTGTGCGATCCAGAGGGGAAAAATGCGACCAAGTTCGGTGTGCTCAAAACGGACGGCAAAGCAGCGAATCGGGTCACTTTTATTATTGGTCAGGACGGCAAAATCCTCGCGGTCGAGGACAAGGTTAAAACCGAAACTCACGGTCAGGACCTAGCGGCACAACTAGCCAAGCTCGGGGTGGCCCAAAAAAGCGCTTCGAAGAGCTCCAAGAAGAGCACCAAGAAGAGTACCAAGAAGAGCTCCGAGTAGCACGGTCAGAAGTTATATTCGATGCACCTTTATTTAATCGGTTATCGCGGCTCGGGCAAATCAACAGTTGGCAGGCTACTAGCCGCGCGTCTGGGACGTGGAGTGGTGGACACCGACGAGTTGATCGAGCGCGAAAGCGGGATGACGATTAAAGAGATTTTCGCCTCCGAAGGTGAAGCTGGCTTTCGCGACCGCGAGACGTTTTTCATTCGCAGTATCGCCCAACGACCCTCGCCAGCTCAAGTCGTCTCCTTAGGTGGAGGTGCCATCCTACGTGAGGTAAATCAACAGTTGCTGGCTGCGAGTGGCCATTGCGTGTGGTTGCAAGGGAGTCCGGAGTTGTTGCATGCACGGATTCATTCCGATCAATCAACACAATCGCGTCGTCCCAATCTATCGCGTCATGGCGGATTTGAGGAAGTTAACGCGATGTTGCGCGTCCGTACACCGATTTATCAGATGTTAGCTCAAAAAACTGTGGTGGTGGATGGCGCTACACCCGATGAGATAGCTAGCGAGATTGCCGACTGGGTAAATTCTGCAGTCCCCTGCGACTGACCGTTTTACAGTTGGCAATGCGGTGTGATGGAGCGAGGACGTTGAACCACTGGCTGCGTTTCAGCAAGCGAGTGGTAGGCACGGAGGCAGAGCAACAGGGCTCTGGTGCATCAAGGAACAGCGGTGCTTAATAGCTTCATTTCCCTCGACATGTCGGTGCGCATGCTGTGCGTACTGTTGGTATCCCTCGTCGCCGCCCGCTTCGCGAACTGGGGCATTTACTCTTGGGCGCACTTCAGTCGCCGGCTTGGTCCCTGGACCGCTGGCATGCCCGCATCACCCCGTACTTGGGCCGACCACATCCCCGTATACGGTTGGTGGCTTTTGCGGCGTGAGGCATCTCTTCACGGGGTTACTTATTGGCTGCGTCCCCTACTAATAGAACTGATGCTGCCACTGGCAATGGTTTGGTATTATCGCTTTGTGATGGTCGGCGGGACCCTTCCAGCACCGTACAGTGTGTTGGCAAAGGCGATTCAACCCGATTTGCATGGCCAGTTTCTCGGGCATTTTATCTTGATCGTGTTGATGACGATCGCCACTTTCATCGACTTTGACGAGCAGTCCATTCCTGATTACGTCACTGTGCCGGGTACGATCCTCGGTTTGTCGGGCGCTGCCCTGGTGCCGGGCTGGATGGGCGTCGACTGTTTTACGGGCTTGCCGTTAGAGATGCAGGCACTTTCTCCTGAGCCCTGGCAAGCCTGGCTCAACGCGAACTGGGGGCTTTACTTCGCCATCGCAATTATCGCCATGTGGACGTTTGCGTTGCTTGACCGGCGGCTGATCCTGCGCCGCGGATGGGCGAAGGCGATCCAGTATTTCTTCGCCGGAATGTTCCGTCATCCCTGGTTGTGGAAAGCGATTGTTGTTATCGGTGTGCTGTTAGGGTTGAGTATTTTCTTGGTCTGGCAGTGGCAGCTCGTTCGCTGGCAATATTTGCTGAGCAGTCTTTTCGGATTGGCATGCGCTGGAGGCATCACTTGGGCGGTGCGCATCGTGGCATCAGCTGCACTGCGTGCGCAAGCCCTTGGCTTCGGCGACGTGACGTTGATGGCCATGATCGGCACCTTTGTCGGGTGGCAAGCCAGCCTGTTGATCTTCTTCATGGCGCCGTTGATGGCGGTCGTGATCGTGGTATTGCAGTATTTGATCACGCGCGAGAAGGCGGCCCCGTACGGCCCTTATCTGTGCGCAGCCACGATGGCGGTGCTGGTCAAGTGGGAGGGGATTTGGAGTTGGGCTGCTGGCGTTTTCTCCACGCTTGGCTCGGTGGTACTGGTGATCCTGGTCACCTGCGTAGTCGTCATGGGAGCTTTGTTGTGGATGTGGCGATTGATTCGCGACGTCATTTGGTCGGCCAGAAAGAAGTCGTCCGATGGTCAGCGTTAAGTCCGCAGCGGAGACCAGGAAATGATCGCCATCAGAAGTTTGTATCCGCACTGCGCGGGCTTGGGTTTGACTCCCGTGACGCGACTTTCCAGCCAGCGGCAAGTGCTGCTGCGGCGTCGTAGTGGACATATCATCGTCGCACAGACACGGTTGCTGGCAATCCATGCGCGCTGGTGGCCCTACTTTGGCAATCACCTTCAAGCTGCTTGGGACCAGCGTTTCCGTCGCCCCGATGATCGTTGCGAAATCTATTATCATGTACCGCGGAGCGCTCCTCGGTTTCTCACGCTGAGCTACATTCGCGCTGGCGTGCGAACAACTCCGGCGACCATTAGAGCTGCTTGCATGGTGCTTGATGAGATCGCTCGCATCAAGGGTTCGGTAGCCATCGTATCCCAAGTTATCAATCATCGTCTCAGCGACCGTATTTTGCGTCGCTGGGGCTGGGAACCTCATTGCGAGTCCCTTGGCGGTTGTCATGTCATTAAGCGGTTTTATGGGAACTATCCGGCGGCTTCGGCAGCCTGGCAGGCCCGATTAGGTATATAGATCTGTAGATTAGTGGCGGTCGTGCACGCATCGCATGTTGCGCTCGCTATATTGTGGGGGATATGCATTCGCATCGATTCAATTTGTGTGTCAACGGAGCATTCCATGAGTCAAGTTCCTGATCAAAACAATCCGTATCGTGCGACCGCTCCAGCTCCTTACATGCTGCCCCCCGGCACGGCCAGCCAATCGGATGCAACCGGCGGTCTTATACCGTACAAGAATCCGCACGCCCTGATCGCCTATTACCTAGGTTTGTTTTCGCTCTTTCCCATCCTCGGACTTTTCTTGGCCATTCCTGCCTTTGTGCTGGGAATCATCGGGCTGCGAAAACGCAATCAGAATCCTGCCATCCGCGGCAGTGTGCATGCCTGGATCGGTATCGTCATGGGGGGGATGATGACTTTACTGTGGTCCGGTTTACTCGTGCTCCTCGTGGGTGTCGCAATCTTTAATAGGTGATCGGTCAGCAGTTTTGTTATCCGTATGTGCTAACGCCCGTGCAGCCGTCTTGCGCTGCTACACTGCCCGAAGTGGAGCCACGTGTTAAGAATGGTCGCCATCGGCGGGAGTGTCCATAGGGTGCAGTTTCAAGCCTCCAGGGGGAATCTCGCTCCCCTCACCATGGCATTTCGATAAGTTTTTCGCCACGCCGCGCCCTGTTTTGCTTTTTCTTGGGCTATGCATAGAGAGTAGTCGCATGCCCGCGGTCGAATCTGTCACGATGCCGGCTGCTCCCAACTCTGACACTGAGAAAGATTTAAATGGTCAAGCAGCCCAACTACCGTCAATTAGAACTTGACGACCTATCACCCAAGAAAATCGCCAGTGCGGGTATAGCGGTCTTCGGCCTGATTGTGGTTTTGTACGTTGTGTGGAGTGGTTTTTTTACCGTCAAGGAGTACGAACAAGCAGTGGTGCTGCGGTTCGGAAAGTACCATCGCACGGCCGGGCCAGGGCTGGGATTTAAATTCCCAGGTATGGAAGAGCGCATTGTGGTCGATACGAGCGAAAAGAGCATGCGTTTGCCGGCTGGCTTTTCCGACCCTTCGGGCGGCTCGCTGTATGGCGCGGAGCGGGAGGGGAAACAGTTGATCTTGACCGGCGATCTGTACGCTGCGGTGGTGGAGTGGAATGTGATCTGGCGTGTATCTGAACCTGAGAAGTACGTTTTCAGTTTCAACGAAGACCACGTTCGTCGCGCCCTGGTGGCGGTTGCGCGGGCGACAATGCATCGCATCGTCGGGGACTATTCCGCTGACGAAATCCTCACCGGTAAACGTGAAGAGATTGCTTTGGCGGCGCTCAAGGAGATGAAGAAGGCGATTGAACCCTTCCACGCGGGCATTGAAATCTCTGATCTCCAACTGCAACGGGTCACACCCCCGGACGTGGTCAAGCCGTCTTTTGATGCCGTGAATGCGTCGATCCAACAGCGTGACCAGTCGGTCAACGAAGCCCAACGCGAGCGCAACAGTCTGATTCCCATGGCTCGCGCCAGTAGCGACAAATTAGTTCGCGAGTCAGAAGGCTACGCCGCTCGGCGTCGTGCGGAAGCGGAGGGAGAGATTACCGCTCTGCTGGCTAAGTACGAGAGTTATCGCTTGGCACCTGAGATCACACGCCAGCGCATGTACCTTGAGACCATGGAGAAGGTCTTTGCCTCTGGAGGGAAGAAAATCATTTTGGATGAAAATCTGAAAAGCTTCCTGCCCATGTTGGACTTGAACAATTAGTTCGTACAACCAGCCGGTGCTACTGAGTGATCCTTGCCTCGGTCAATCGGTTTGCACTTCCTTGCCACTAACGCAATTTATAAATAATGAGTGAGATAATGAATTCAAAATACGCTCAGCGGGCCATACAAACGGCGGCGATTCTCGGTGTACTGTTACTGCTGGGCCAATTCGTAGTGTTTGTCGTCGATCAACGTGAGATGGCGGTTGTGCTCCAGTTTGGCAATCCAGTCCGTCAGCAAACGGAACCGGGTGTCTACTTCAAAATACCGTTTGTCGAAACAGTTCGCATTCTGCCGAGTACGCTCCAGTTTTGGGGGGATGACGTCAGTGAGTTGCTGCCCGACTTACCGACACGTGACGACAAGAAAATCGAACTTATTCCCTGGGCGGTTTGGAAAGTCAACGACCCAATCGTCTTCGTCAAGCGATTGAGGACGATGGAAAATGCCGAACAACGCGTGGCGCAGTTCACACGCGGAGCGATTCGAGACGTGATTACCCAGTATGAATTGGCCGATCTTGTCCGCAGTACCAATCGCGAATTGAAGACCGCGCAATTGGACATTGTTAGCATCGGTCTTGGCCTACCCGCAGAAGCTCTGCCAGAAGGCGTGCAAGCTGCGGAAATTAACAAAAAAATGAGCAATTTCGTTGGTCGCGAAGCGATTCTCCAAAAAATCAATCTGGACGCACGCAACCGCTTGGCGGCTTCGTCGACCCCTGAAGATGATGACCAATTGCGCGGTATCGAATTGATTGATGTGGGAATCTCGCACATCGATTTCGTAGACAGTGTGCGGATGAAAACTTTCGAGCGTTGGAAGGCCGAGCGCGAAGCCATTAGCACCCGTAATGTGACCGAAGGAGAACGCCTCAAACAAGAGATTTTGAATATGACCAAAGCAGAGGTCGAACGCATTGAAGGGGAGGGACAGCGTCAGGCCAGTGAAACTCGCGGCCGCGCGGACGCTGAGGTGATCAAGCGTTACGCTGAGGTCAGTTCAAAGACGGGTGATTTCTATTCCTTCGCCCGAACCCTTGAAGCATACGAAAAGTCGCTTAGCGGCAGTGACACACAATTGATCTTGACCACGGATAATGATTTTCTGAAACAGTTGCAGAAGATTGGTGTGAGTCCTGCCGCCGAGCAAAGCGGTCAGGCAGCATCTCCGGGGCAGACGAACTAGGACGTAAAAGCAGATGCGTTCCGCTACCTTTCGGGGAGAGTTAACCCAAGGACGTTTTTGCCGCGGCGCATGATAAGACTGAAGCCCTACTAGGCGGCGGCCCGAGCTCGGCGTCATGGCAGTGGCAAAATCAATCGCATGAGCTTACGCGGATTAACGCAACCGCGATCGCAAAACTCTTGCTCAGCCCGCGGTGGCTCTGCTGTTGAGCCAAGCTCCGCTGCGTTGAGAGAATGCGCCGCGTGCAAACTTTGATGCCAGGCGATCGCCAGCGCGAACAGATCAATTTTTTTAGCCTTCAGTCGGTTTACCAACCCGGACCAGTGCGTTTGATCTGCGACGCGGCCGCGAGCCGCGTCGGTGACCAAAGCTTGAGCTTCAGTGATGAGCAAAAAATTGGGCTCTTGAAGATCGCGTAAGTGGCTCAGACAGCCTTCTGCTCGTTGAAGCCAACTTCCTGCTTGTTGTGGAAACTGTTTGGCACATGCAAGATAGCAACACCAGCGGAGACTATAAGCGATCCAGGCATAATAATTGATGCGCAACATGGAACTTGCGCGAAGCTGCGGCCACTGGGATTCCAACTTTTCGACGGCCGTCGCGGGGTCACCTTCATACAGGGCTTGCCGCAGTTCGGTAATCCATAAAAAGAATTTTGGCGATTGAAAGGAGAGGCCGTCGACACTCTGTTTGGCCAGTTCCAACGAGCGACGACCGGCCAATGGCTGGTCTAGAACTAGATCTGACAATTGGGCACAATTGCAATGCATCCAGAAACTCCACATCGAGTCCTGGCGGTCTTTCGCTTGACGTCGCAGTTCTTCAGTCGATTCACAAAGTTGCTTGAAGTGCGCCACGTACCAGTGGTGACTGAGCAGGCTCCACTGGACGAAACCCGCTTCCCAATGATGCGATAGCTCCGCGTCGCGATAAAGGCTGAGTGCTTGTTTACCCTGCTTAAGGGAATCGACGAATCGTCCTTGCTGCATCAGCCATAAACACGTCACTAGGCGACCAAGGGCTTGCGCGTTGAGATTGCAAGAAGTTCTCGCCAGTCGCCTGCCGGCACGTAACCAGCGCACAGCCCGATATCGCATCGAGCGACTACCGAGCGACAACAGCATTGACCAACGAATGATGGCCAAAGCGCGATCGCTATCGCGTCCACGATGCATGGCCAACTTCGCCAAATTGATAATTAAGCGTGAGCCAAGAGAGACATCCATAAAGGTCAATGGCGACGCAACGCGATTGAGGCATTGTTCGGCAGCTGAAAACGGCTCTTTAGTGTTTAGCCCAAAAATGGCTGCTGGCGAGGAAAGGGCAAATTGCCGGGCTTCCATTCGGAGTCGAAAATTCGAAAGCCAGGTATCGCGATCCAAAGTTGCGACACCCAAGTTGGTCAGGACTTTGTGCAAGCCATTTATCCCCTCCTTGAGCTTGCCCGCGCGAATCCACTGTTCTCCCAGTAGACATTCGATGTGAGCTTTCTCGTGCGGGTCGGAAATGTTCGTTTGTAGATGCTGGTAGGCTGCAATTGCGGCAGTGGAATCGCCACTGGCCGCATAACAGTCGGCTTGTAGGCGCAGCGCGACGCGTCGTTCGGCCTCCGTTCGATCCGCATCAGGATGAAAGGCTCGCTCCAAAAACCACAACGCTTCAACGAAGGCGTTATGACGCGCGGAACTCCGCGCCGCCTCCATATAGCAGGCTGCTGACTCGCGAAATCGCTCCGCCTTCCAGTAATGATGCGCAATTCGTGACCACGGTGGGGGCGTCTCGCTAAGCAGAATTCGCGCCAGCCGAAAGTGCCGCCGATGCGTGCGCTCAGGCAGCATCGATTCGAGCACGATTTCCCGAAACCTATCGTGGGCTATTTCCAATTCGGAATCGAGGGAATTGCCGTTGATTCGAATCCAACCCTGCGATGCAAGGTAATTGATTAGCGGTAGCAGCTCGTTGGGAAGTACGCGCGTGACGCTTTGCACTTGATGAAAGCCGAGGGGTTGGTCGGCGATCGCAAAGAATTGCAAGACGCGCTCCATGGACACCGGCAACAACGAGAATCGCCGACGCAAATGCCCACCACCAAGTTGGTTGGGAACATGGTGCAGCCACTCTTCGTCCGTCAATTGACACTGAAGAATATGGTTTGCATACGCGCACAGTACTTCGCGAAGCAAGAAAGGGTTGCCACCCGAGCGCCGTGTCAAATCGCTCTTAATCGGCATTGAGAGTTTCAGCGAAACAGTGTCTGACCATTTCTCCAGTAACGCTTCACAGATGTTGCTCTCAAGTGGTTTCAGCCGAATTTCGTGAACGATTTGATCTGTTTGCTGATCGACCAGGCAGAGCATGCATTCGACCAGCGGAGAGGGGACAGATTCCCCTTGGTCAATCATGATCAAGGTCCCCTCAAAACCGCTGCTCTGCGAAAATAGTTGCGATAGCAACCTGCCACTATCCGCATCTGCCCATTGGACGTCGTCGAACACAATCACTACTGCACGCCGTTGGCTAAGCTTCCGCAGCCAATAGAGAAGCGCATGCAAGCCAGCCGCGCGACGAGCGGCCATCTCTGCAGCGCCAACCGATGGGTCCTTACCGCGCCGCGTTACCTTGACAACATGTTGCATCTGAGGGAAACCGTAAACAATTTCTCCCCCTTCACTCTCCGTCAAATCCTCCCATAGCGAGCGGGGGAGTTCCGGCAGAATCGTGACCAGTTGCTGCGCTAGCAAATTAAGTGCCCGCAACGGAGTGTGATCCTGACGATGGCAATTGAGATTAAATAGCAGCGGTTGCTCGCTTTTGGCGAGCCGATTGGTCCAGTGCCTTATGAAGGTAGTTTTGCCAATGCCCGATTCGCCCCGCAAAAGGATCAGCTTGCCGGGGCTGGTGTTGTCCACGCGGCGACTCGTCAATTCCGCTAGTTCTTGATCACGGCCCAGGCAACAGGTATCTGTCGCAAAACTAATCGCGGGAACTTGATCGGCCCCCAACCGATGCATAATCTCATTGGCCGACGGGCGCAGCGCCGGCTCGGAGGCCATCAACTCCTTACACAACGCCACCAAATCTTCCGGTAGATCGTCAAGCTTTTCACTGAGCGTTTGAGGGTTCAGGCGATAACGCAGCGCTTTGTCTTTGTTTTTCGGTTCAATGCTGATCGGCGGATAGCTGTTCGTAATCGTCTCGTAGATCAGCACACCGAAACTATACCAATCGCTGGCAAACGTAGGCGCCTCTCCACTCAAAATTTCAGGCGGGAGGTACTGAATGGTACCGACAATCTTTGAGTCATCGATTTCGTGCATCGCGTCATTACGTTTGCCAGCCCGCATGGCCAAGCCCAGGTCGAGTAACATCGCCCGGCAGGCGGCGGTAATCATCAAATTGGACGGTTTGACGTCGCGGTGGATGACATTGCACTCATGCAAAAATCGGATCGCCGAGGCCGCTTGAGCGAGTACTTGACGCAGCACGTCCCAGCGTCCCGGGTCCACTTGAGGGAAAGTCTGAAACCACTGCCGAATCGTCGTCCCCTCCACTTGCTCCATGGAAAAATAACGCACGTCCCCTTCACTGAAGGCGTCATAAAGTTTTACCAGGTGGGGATGATCGAGTTGCGACAGCCAAGAAAATTCTTCAACAAAGCGATAAATGCTCCACGAGTCCATGCGCCGCATGACCTTGACCGCGACATGCGCTGTGCTGCGCAAATCAATCGCACTATAGACATTACCCATCCCACCTTTACCCAGGTGGCGAATCAGCAAAAAGCAGCCGAGGTTGCATGGAAGCTGCTCAAGCTGAACTTTGGCATCGGAGATTTGCTCGGGTACCGTTGAGTCACCGCTGGAAACCACCGCCGGCGGCTGAGTTTCGGAACTCCTGCTATCCATCAGTTTGCGTTCGGTGAGCTGCAATAAGCCGTTGAGTCGCTGCTGACCTTGCTCTTGGTCGCACAATTCTAAATAAGATGAAATGCTGGGCGCGTTCGATTCGAAGCGTATTCGTAACGCATACTCCAACACGGACAATTGGATCAGTCCATCAATTCTTAAACGAATTTGTGGAAAACGCAACAAGAACAGCCGCAGACTCGGCTGCACTCGCTGATCGTCCTCATCGACCGTGTGCAGCGGCGACTGACCACTAAAGATATTCGGCGGCTGATACTTGAACTCGATTTCTGCACACAATAGACGAATTAGCAGGTCGGTGCGGAGGTCGGCGTCCACCTGTTGTAAATAGAGGTCGTAACGGGAGGGTTCAAACCCAAACCAGTTTTCGCGAAATTCCCGTTCAAGCTCGGCCAGCATCATATCCATGCTAAATCTACCAAGAATCGTGCAAGCGTAAGAAAAACGCAAAATTACTAAGATGAGAAAACATGGAGCAATGTAGTCGTTTTCTCTGGCGTTGTCACGATTCTAAATGACGGCATTGGTGATCTTTCTAGGTGAATGGTCAGCCTGAGATGGGCGGAGACAGAAAAAATGTGCGGTTTCAGCTTACCCGCCCAGCCAAATCGATCGAAAACCGGTGATCTTATTGCTTTCACATTGCCAGCATTGCGCAAACTGACATTGCTTCTCGCGGCTTAAATCCATAACGTTCGCGATAGAATTGACGTTTAACCGCCGTAATGACCAGTTTTACGACGGCCGCTGATACTCGGGGGGCGTGGCCATGCCACGTCCAAATCACTTTCGTTATGCCAGGTGGCCGGACGCCGACAGATAGATCTGGCTTCACCAAAACGAATTTACCAAAGTAAGAGTGCGTTCGCAGGAAGTGTTACGCAGTAATCAGGAAATACGACACGGATGGAACACTGCTTCAACTCGCCGCGAGTCGAGTTTGGGCTCGGCTGCGCTGAAATTGTCGCTCCCTAGGATAAACCTGCCGCAGGGAATCCTGCCCCAGGCCATTAGACTGTTACTTTGCCTTTGGCTGCTCTCCGCGGGACTGGGATGTGCCTCTCAAAAGTACCTCATCCACCTTGATACGCCCTCGAATCCCCTGAGCATTCCACTGCAACTGCAGAGTCATGCCAGTCCGCAAATCAGTCCCCGCACGGTGGTCGTATTGCGCCGCTACGCGATGAGCGAACTGTATGCAAAAGATCCCTTGGCTTGCCTCGACGCGCTGCAGCAATTGTTGGAAGCAGAAGCCGATGGAGAAATCGTCTATAGCGTCAGCGAGATGGCTTATATTCTCGGCAAACGCGCGGAGAAGAACAAAGATGAGGCCCGCGCCTTGGATATGTACGGCGTGGCAGTTAGC
>JBBQRC010000039.1:0-13949 GCA_038215215.1 Pirellulales bacterium | reverse complement strand
TTGGACAAGCTGGGTCACCACAGCAGTGGAAAGATGAGTTCACGGCCGCCTTTGGTGAATGGTTGAAACCGCTTGGGACGTCGATCACGGAAGTCAAGGATACGGGTGTGCCCTTCGGAAGTTTCGGTCCGACTCAAGGGGATGAGCGATTTGGTGATATTCGCATCGGTGCGGTTCCACTGTCCGGAAATGTGCTGGCAGAGGCGATCCCCCACAGCGTCATGGCCCAGGGTACATGGGCGGGAGATATTCTGCTGAATTCCAATATGCCATGGCGGAACTTACAGCAGGTCTTTGCTGTGGCGTTACACGAATTTGGGCATGCGCTTGGACTCGGTCATAGCAACGATCCGCTCTCACCGATGTTTTTTAATGGCGCTAACAGCTCGCTGCTGCCTACCGACGCCGATATCCAACAGCTTCGTCGACTCTACTCCGGTATCAGCGTCGAAGCGAGAGACAGTTCTCCCGATTCGATTGAGCACGTTGCCAGCCATGACTGGCACGAGGAACCCCATTTCGCCTTTGACCCTACCCTGGCGATGGCTCTTGATGCCACTTTGGCAACTTCTGCGCGATATTTTGCGTTAGGTTCCCTGACTAACGGCAAGCCGCAGCAACTTTTTAAACTAATGCCGGTTGGTGAAATTGATCATGCCGCTTTTCTGAATGTGGTAGTGTCTGCAAATGAGCAGAATGGATTGATCCCGACACTCTCGATCTTTGACGAATCGGGCGACCCAGTTCGCTTCAAAACCTTGCACAACGGGGCCGGAGTGCTGGTGATTCAAGCACAAGACGTCGAAGCAAATAAGTTCTATTATGTCGCCGTTTCTCCGGCTGCTGCGCCTCGAGAAAACCAACAAGGCGGTTTCAGCTTATTAGCCGAATATGGTTCAGCTTCATTGGATGCGACTTTGGCTAGCACTCTTCCACTGAATTCCGCTGCTCCGATTGTCGAGCAGAGTTTCATCGTCAATAAGTCCAGGTTGATACATGTCCTAATCAACGCGAAGACGTCGAGCCATGAACTCAATCCAAGTGCGCTGTGGGGATCGTTAGTCAACAGTCAGAATGAGATTGTTGGCAGAGTTGCCATGCGAGGAAACGACAGTCGCTCGATGCCGCTCGTATTCCTGAAGGCGGATACCTATCGATTGATACTACAGATTGGCAAGCAAGATCTTTCCGCTCCCGCGTCCATAACGGCTCAAGTTTACATCGACGAAATTTCGATCGACGTGGGACCCAGTATAATTGATCCGACGCTACAGCCAGTCACGGATCCGGGGGGGGTAGTTCCACCAGTCGTCTTTGTGAATGGTCCTGTCTATCCGAAGCCGACGACCATCCCTTCGATCCCCATTTACCCTTCGCTTCCACCGTGGACCAGCCCAACTTGGTACTATTGGCCCGTCTCTGCACCTTTGGGGCTTCAACACAATTCGATTTTGCCTCTGGATGCCTCCGGCGACTCGTTAATCTCGCCGTTGGATGCATTGATGATCATCAATGCCCTCAGTCGCAATCCGGTCACAGGCATGCAAAATGCCGCTGGCGGTTTCTTGGATACGAACGGCGATGGTCGGTTAACTCCTTTGGACGCGCTTTTGGTCATCAATCAGCTCAATCGTCAGCGCGTTGTAGGCTCAGGCGAAGCAAGCATGAGCCCGACGACGTCCGCTCTATCTGTTGGTCTTGGCGATTGGAACTTCGATTTCATGCGACGCGACAGCAAACGACTTGGATTTTCGACGTGGTAGACAGTCTGCATCACTTAGCAGCGTGCGGTAAATCAAAGTCGTAGTGGATCTTGTTAAAGACCCTTCCACTCGAGGATCTTTAACAAGATCCACTACAGGTTCCGACAGTTATTTTCCGGACGATGCCTGCTCTCGTTCTCTGTCAAACTTGCGCAATGGGTAGGAATAGAAATCTCTTACCTGCGGTGACCACGGATATCCTTCGAAAAAGGGTGGGCACCGCCGCGGGCCTAAATGACTGTCTAATCCAACTAGTGCTCAAATCGCTCGTTTGGCGTAGTGGCATGGCACACAGTGCACTTGCGAATGGTTCCGGCAAAGCCTTGATGTTCTATGGCTTGCACGTTATCAACCGCTGTCACTGCAGGACCGATTGCATGCGGGCTGCCATGGCAAGCCGCACAATGAACTCCGTGATGTCCACGCGAATCTTTGAACAGTTTGCCTGGTTCTTCGAAATCGAATTCAGGTCGACGTTGCTTATGGCAACTGCCGCAACTCGGTTCACTGACCCACGGGGCGCGGGCGGGATTTCCGACTGCCGCCATGTCTCCATGGCATTGAGTGCAATAGATTCCTTTTGCGAGGTGAACATCGCGTTGGCAATTCGTTTGAAAACCTGGGTGACAAGCGTAGCAAGAGTTACCTAGACTAGCCACCGGCGCCATCCGCGTGGCGTGCGAGGCGTGCATGGCATGCGAGAGCGTCTTGACCCCAGTGACACCTTTCGTACCAAGGGCCGCGTCAGCATGACAACTAGCACAGAGTACGGACAACCCCGTCGCCGCTTTGACGGCTAGAGTTGTATTATGCTTCGCGTCATGTCGGGCCAAGATATCGTGATCAACGACTGGGCCTGGACTGCCGGGTGCGTGACACAAGTTACAGCTTATTTCCCAAGAGACGGGCACGACCGCATGCGTCGTTGCTACGGACTTCCCAGCCGCCACGACCGAGATTTCGGCAAGCGGATAAGGGTTCAGTTTTTGCATATCGTCGATGGGCGTTAGTGGAATCCCAGTTGCTGCCCAATCATTGTTCCCCGTGGGTTTCATCTTGCCGCTCAAGCCATTCCCAGTCAAGCCAACATCCCGCGGCAGATTCACGCCAAATAGGGCAGGCGCGTAATTCCAAAAGTTAGTCTTCTGATAGGAAGTTGTGTTGCTAGGTATGCGATAATTAACGTCAACACCTGTGGTAATAATTTTTGGCTCTTCTCTACCTACTTGAATCACTTGTGCATGCAACGAATTGTAGGGCGGCAGGATGCAGAGCTGGGAAAAGTCCTGATTCATACAATGCATGCCCAAGTCGTTATATCCCAACACAACATAAGACCCACTGGGCTGCCCCGGCTCTTTGGAAGGTTTCTTATTTCGCTCTTTCTCATTGCGCTCTTTCTCATTGCGGTCATTGCGCGATGTTTTTTTACCTTCCTCTGCAAATAATCCTGCTGCACTTAAAAGGATTGCTAGCAGCAAGAAAGAGAGTGCGAAAAGGCTCGCGGTGGTGCGCAGGAATTGGGACATGGATGCACCTCGATTATTGGACGTGTGGGTATGTGTAAACGGTCCTTCTACAGTAAAGGGGGATTTGCGGAAACCATGCGCCACGAAATCCAGTTAAGTTTTTAGTTTCTTTCAGAATCGAGAACGTTGCTCGGATTTGGAACGTCGAGCCGCTGTCGTTTATCGAACTTCGACGAAGCGCTACCGGAGTTGTGTCGCGGTTGCAGACGCTTCTAAGATCGATTACGCTCCTTCGAAGGGCTAGAACTGTGGTAAGTCCCAAATCATTACCGTCCCAGTCTAGAATATCAGCCAGTTGAGCTCCGCCCTTTATGAAATTCAAGGACATGAGATGACCACCGTGCAGCCCTGCATCGTTGGGACGAAGGCCCGAGGCTATGATTTACAAGCGGCCACTCCGGACCTTCAGCGCCAACGCATCCAAGCCGAAGACTATCAAGGCCGTTGGCTGGCGATGATATTCTATCCACGTGACTTCTCGTTCATTTGTCCAACCGAACTCACAGGATTCAGCGCTGAGAAATCACTTTTCGACCAACGCGGCTGCGAATTGCTGGGCATTAGTATTGACTCTGTCGAGTCGCACTTGAAGTGGCTAGCGACGCCTGCCAGCGAAGGTGGAGTTGAAGGACTGAGGTTTCCGCTCGCTTCTGATCCCAATGGCGAGGTTTGCAAGAGTTTTGGAGTTTGGCGTGAGGACGAAGGCCTTCCAAATCGAGGTTTGTTTCTGATCGACCCAAACGGGATGCTGCGCTACGCAGCCAGTTACGACTTGAGTGTGGGCCGCAACGTAGAAGACGTCCTGCGTGCCTTGGACGCTTTGCAGACTGGCGGTCTCTGTCCAGCCAACTGGAAGCGTGCCGATGGCGTCCTTGATATCGCGTCGATGTTACTGCCTGGCAGAGTCCTCGGCCATTACCGCATTGAGCGAAAGCTTGGTCACGGTGCTTTTGGACAGGTCTTCGAGGCCGACGACTTGCGTCTCAATCGTAAAGTCGCGCTCAAAGTGATCTCGAATCAGGATGGTCAAACGGAAACTCAACTGCTGACCGAGGCGCGTGCGGCAGCAGGCATCAATCATCCGAACGTGTGCACGGTCTACTCCGCAGATATCATCGACACATTGCCGACCATTGTCATGGAGTACCTTGATGGCCGCCCGCTGGCAGAGGTCATCGGCGGTGGATTTGACGATCACAATTTCCGCAAGATGGCCCAGCAAATTGCGTTGGGGCTGGCTGCCGCCCATGAAAAAGGAATCGTCCACGGAGACCTGAAGCCTGCGAATATTCTTCTACGAGGAGATAACGAACCGGTCATCGTCGATTTTGGGCTTGCCCAGCCACTTCGCCATAGTGCTACTGTGAGCGGGTCCAGCCCAGAAACCCCGTTGGATTCCTCGGCGACAATGAAAGAAGTTGCCGCGTCAGCCCTAAACGAAATACCGCTGGACCCAGACGAAACCATTTTGCTCGATGCGAGTCATAGCGCTGCGGTAAGAACTTCCACTTCAGCAGGAGTCTCCGGAACGCCTGCTTACATGTCTCCGGAACAAGCCAGCGGAAGCCGCCTGCGTGAATCAAGCGACATCTTCTCGTTGGGCTTGACCTTCGTGCAAATGTTGACCGGTAAATCACCCATGAGCAACCTAACGTCGATTGAGATTATCTCTGCGTTGTCTAGGAACGATTTTGTCGAGTCTCTTGTTGAGAAGATTCCTAACGCCTACCGAACCGACCTTGTTGATATGTTTTCTATGAACCCCGACGCTAGACCGAGCGCCGTGGAAGTGTGCCAGCGGCTGGAGTTACGGAGCTAGCGAAAAACCAATAGACAAAATGCGGGGGGTGGCAAGCCTTTTGGCGTGGGTATCGAAAAATGCTACTTACTTTGCAGGCTCGTTGAGACGCACCAACAGCCATTGTTGTGTTTGCCCGTCGGCAAAGTGCAGTAAAGCGGGAGCCGTCTCTTCGGTAAGATTCACGATACCTGTCTCCATAATTGGCCTAGCCTGCCCTTGCACTGCCCAAGCCACACGCTGGGAAGCCTTATCGGCCATCCCTTCAATCACTTGCGTGCTTTCAGTTGCCGTATTGTGCAGCGTGCCGCTAATCGCTCCTTGCTTGCTGATCGCCAACTGCAAGTACAAGCTAGGATCAGGTCCAACAGCTTGCCCATCCTGCGTCACGGCAAATACACCCAGCGGTAACCAATCTGCATTCTCTGGCGGCGTCTCCGGCGCACGGGCTACAATTTCCTCAGCCTGTGTCGCGTATTCGTCTGCAGTGGCGTAGACCTCGTCGCCGTAATAAACAGAGTTGTCCTCGTAATAGACGTTTTCTCCATAGCTGTAGGGAACAGACTCTGTCCAGCCATAGCCAACCCAGCCCGTGAGTGCCCCCCAGGCTGCCCAGCGGTAAGGTGCGTTGATCCGCCAGCGTGCCCAGTTCGGATTGTTGGCCCAGAAATCAAGTCGAGGATGGTTCTCACGCACTTGATCACGTACTTGGTCGCGACGCTCTAGACGATTCTGTTGACGCGATCCACATTCTCGGGGGCCTGAAAGATATCACCCCGGCTTGTTCACGAGAAGCATTTATTGCAAGAGGGCAACTGAAGTGGTTTACCGGTGTGGATGCAGCGAGTTTTCTACTCGACAAAACAGACCAACTCTACCGATCTAACTGCGTTGCATCCGTGGCACCAACGATTCCCGCGGAGCCATGTGCCGAGCGGTTGAGGCGAGCGGTTCAGGAGTACTTTGTCGACGATAAAGTCGAAGTCGTAGTCGATAATGAACTGTCTTCGAAAGCGATCGCAGGAACAACGAAGATGCGCATCCGGGGTTCGGCACTATTTTCCGAACTGGATTTTGATCAGCTCTACCAACACGAGGCGCTGGTACATATTGCAGCTTTTGTCCAAGACAAGTAATCTGCTCAAGAAAATTGCGTTCGGATTCGTTCCGGCAATTGCAAACGAGGCTTCGCTGCAAGCAAAAACCACCACCCATTGATCGGGTCGGAGTCCGCAACTTTATTCCTCTTCGACAAAAACTTCTAACTTCCCAGCACGCACAGCCTTCACCAGTGATTCGTGATCTACTTCGGTTTGGTCGGCGTAAGCCACGGAGAACTGGGCGACAGCTTCGTCGAAGGCATCACCCTTGCCGAGATAGCCGCTGATCTTGGCTGGCTCGCCAGAACGAGCGTGCGACCGCGCTAGAATCCAGCCGCAGATTTCGCCGTACTGAAGCATAACGCTGGGCATGAAAATCTCTACCATCGGCTTGATCTTCATGTCGCGGAGTTGACGGATATAAAATTGCCGCCCCAAGCGGTTTTCGGTCCAGCCAAGGAAGAGATCGCTCGCGGATTGCATCAAACGCTGACCAACTACGACGCGCTGGCCGTGATTGGAATAGTTGCTCTTACCCGCATAGGGTTCGAGGACCGATGCCCGCGCCTGCTTGATCTGCAGAAACAGCGGATCCTTGTCCGAGGCCATTAGCAGCATGATGCCGCAGATTGTCCCAACACTACCAACGCCGACGACTTTTGCCGCAATATCCACCAGCTTGTAGCGATCCAGCAGCACACGTTTATCGTCGGAAAAGGTTTCTCGGTAGGCAGCAAAACTTTCTTTAATGGTGGCATCAAACTCCTCCTTGCGATGTTCGCGCCAATGAAAAATCAACGGCGGATTCTCCTTGATGCTAGGTGCCAGGCCGGCAGTCGTCACCAAATCTGGAAAATCGTGCTCCAACACGCTTCGCTCTCGAGCCTTGGCTAGTCGCTGTTGAATTCGCTTCTGCGATTCTTTGTCCGACGTTTTCGAGACCAGCTTCTCGAAGTCAACCGCCGCATACCACACCTCCAAAACATTCATCTTGCTGTAATCCGCCATATGCTCCCGATACGAGCGGACACTCGCCTGCGCCGCAGCTCGGGCATCGGCTTCGCTGTGACCGTTAAATCGGCTGGCGACTACCAGGCTGGCGGCTAAACGCTTCACGTCCCACTCCCAGGGCGCGGGCAGAGTTTCATCTAGGTCGTTAATGTCTGCGATGAGGCGTCGCTCCGGAGTTCCGAACGCACCGAAGTTGCAGAGATGGCAATCGCCACAGGCCTGGACTCGCAGTCCGCTAACTGGAGTCGTCGCCAAATCCGCAGCCATGTTAAGGGCCGTGCCGCGATAGAAAGTGAACGGTGACTGCAGCATACGGCCGTAGCGAATCGGGATGAGTTCGGGAATGCGCCCTGGCTGGACTCCTCCAACAAGGATATAGGATCCCGGCGATCCGTCGCGGGACGCCATTCAGCATGCATTTCACACGGATATTTGTCCCACAGGCTTTTGCCGATCGCCTTAAGTTCTGCCAGCGACGGATGCATCTTTAAGGAATCGCTGGCTTCGATGGCGGACTGTTTTTCGAAACTGGACGACAGTTTCTTTTTTGCCATAATTTCGCGCTCGTTGTTGAGGCTTTCATTGGTCATTGTTGAAGTATGATCAACGCGCGGGCTTCGACTTGGATGGCTGATTCTCGCATCAGTCCAACGCAAATTCAAACTGTTCGAGTAAACTTTCAGTGAATCGCCACGCGTTCGGTCAAGCGATCGTAATCGAAGCACGGCATGGAATGATGTAATGAAGCGGTTTTCGCAGGCCAAATCAGGTTGAATTGTGGGTTCAAGTCGTTGGAAATAAACTTTTACAATGATGCTTTGGCAGTTTTCGGATTTTTAGGTTTGTATCGAGGAGATATTCATGAATAAAAAAACGAAAATGAACACGAATCTCCAAAACTTTCCCGTAAAGAATACGAGAAAAGACTAAACGAATTGCAGGTTGAACTTTGCAGGCTTCAAGAGTGGGTGAAGCACAACGGACTACGCGTGGTGGTGGTGTTTGAAGGACGCGATGGTGACGGGTAAACCCGCGCACATGCATCTCGTAAATGACGGTTTGCGAGGAAGGTCGACTAAGTTGCGTATCGCCTCCCCAAGGCGTAGGTGCTAGGATCGACCACCACATTCTTCTTGGCGATGGCTGCGTTATCTCCCTCCTGCAATTAGTCAAAAACCTGTCTTTTGCTTTTTATCCACTTTGTACCAGACCAGCGAATACATGCTGCGTGATGAAGGTAAGCCGAGTGCAGCCTATTTGAGTTCTAGTCCAGTTCAATTCAATTTCAGCGATTCAATGGCGTCGCGCAAGATACCTGCACTGCGACCGAACGCTACCTGCTCAGTGGCATCTAAGGGGAGCGGTAACGCTGCCAAGGCACCTGCACCGCCGACCAAGTGTGGTAAGGATAACGTCACACCGTCAAAATCCGGCAGCCGGTTGATGCGTGTGCAAATGGTGAGGATCGCACGCTGGTCATGCACGAGCACGTCCACAATGCGCGCTACGGCGCTGCCAATTCCATAATACGTCGCCCCTTTGCCAGCGATGATGTTGTAAGCCGCTCGGCGAACCTGTTCGTCAATCTGCGCGCGTTCCTCTGCCGACAGTGGTTTGCCATGAATCTGGGCAAATTCGTCTAGTTCCAAGCCGGCAATCGTAGCTTGGGACCAGGCTAGCACTTCGGAATCACCGTGTTCGCCAAGTACGTAGGCATGCACATGCTGTGCATCAACATCAAAATGTTTTCCCAACAGCGTGCGAAAACGTGCGGTGTCGAGCGTTGTCCCAGATCCAATGACCCGCGTCGTGGGGACTCCAAATTCGGCAGCGAAATGCGCGGCCAAGTGGGTCATGATATCGACGGGATTGCTGACCACTAACAGCACCGCCGCCGGTGCATGGCGGAGTACTGAAGGAACGATCTGCCGGAATACATCGGCGTTACGCTGCAGGAGTTGGAGCCGTGTTTCACCGGGCTTCTGGGCCACGCCACCCGCGATAACCACGACGCTCGCCCCGGTTAGGTCCGCATAATCCCCAGCCCGCACAGTAAGTGGATTCGCGAAAGGCACGGCATGTAAGATATCGTTAGCTTCCGCCTCGGCGCGCGCGTGATGCAAATCGACCAGTACAATTTCTCGGCCCACACCTCGCATCACCAGCGCATATGCCGAAGTCGCACCAACCATCCCACAACCTACGATACCGATCTTCATAAGTGCATTCCTGAAGTATTTAATGCGTGTGCTGGTGCCTTCTGCCGTTAATGAAAGCAGCGCGTTAGGTGACGATCATTCTTAAAAGTTAGTTCGACTCGAGGCAATACGTCGCGGCTTGAAGGTACCGTGTAAAACCCTGGCTTCATAGACGGAGCCAGCCTAACGGCTTCCAGCCACTCGCTTCTGGAAAACGGATCTACGGCAATTACCTCCCAAAATCCGGTGGCATCAAACAGTGAAGCGATTCGCTCGGTGTTCTCTTGCTGCAGGATGCTAATGAGATAACTGGCGACACCGACCTGCAACCCATGCAACTTCGGCGGTGGTTGGAGCCCCTTGCTCGTCAAGACAGCTACCTTTTGACGGCCGTGTCGGCGGAGGTAAATTCCGAGCCGATCCAGCGCCCTGTCTTTCACGCGGACTAACGTGGGGATAGCGATCTGGGTTGGTCGCAGCATGTTAAGCTTGTTCGTTAAGGAGTCGGCCAATGTACCAATCGCATCCTGCGGAAGCAACAACGACTTCCCAACCGGCGTGGCGGAGGGATTGCACTGCCGCGGGTAAGCCGCTGTCAAGATGCATTTGCCTAACGAACTTGATGACTGCCTCCTCGGTGCATCTGGCTCCTGCTCAAACAGCTCAGAGATCTTGATACCCTTCGACCATTCGTAATCGCTGATGGCAGGGGCGAGCATTAGGTTGGTGAGGTTGTTAGCCAGCGACCGTCCGATGAGGAATTCCATCGCAATCAAGACTATCAGCCAGCGCTTGCTCCTCAAGCAACTCACCGGCGCCACCTCGCAGTACAAATCGTGGTGATGTCCCAATTCCTTCCACCTGACCGCGAACCAAAAGATCAAGATCATGGTTCCGAAAAGCAGAAAACTTCAAGCTCGATGAGCCCGCGTTCAGCACCAGCAGCGCGTCAATCAAGGCGATATCCCAAAAGGAGATGGTAATATAAACCGCTGGTAAGAGCCCATCAGACTGAGCCCATCAAACGATGATCGTCAAACGGAGCCAGGTTTTAGTCGCTGACCGGCGCCAGTGTTTGATTGACGATCTGCTGCGCCTCTTCAACAATGACAGCCAGGTGGGCGTCCCCCTGTAGACTCTCGGCATAGAGTTTGTAAACATTCTCAGTGCCCGAAGGCCTAGCGGAGTATAGGGTGTCAAGAAATCATAAGCATGAGTGGTCGAAGCCTTCAGTGCAGCCTCATAAGACATGCGCTTGACAGCCAGGTTGCCAGCTTTCAGCAAGGCGTTGGCGCGGTCTTCGATCCGTTTTGTAACATCCGTTTCTGCTGGGCCACCATTGGTGGCGTTGTATTTAAAACCGCCATCGCGCGGTGGATTGTGTGAGGGTGTGATGATAATCCCGTCCGCCAATCCCGCTTGGCGACCACGGTTGTAGGCGATGATCGCATGCGAGACGACAGGGGTCGGGGTAAAGCCATTGTCGGGCTGGAGCAT
Source organism: Pirellulales bacterium (assembly GCA_038215215.1). Lineage (GTDB taxonomy): Bacteria > Planctomycetota > Planctomycetia > Pirellulales > Pirellulaceae > Aureliella. The sequence goes on along the minus strand of JBBQRC010000039.1, from coordinate 3,053 downwards.
GGTGTCCACACCGTTCCCAGCCAACACCTCCAGTGCCGTACGCTGCGCTGGAGCCGAAAGGGCGTGCGTATCCATGCCCATAAAGAGCGGACCGGTAATCCCTTCGGTGGTTCGGTAATCGCAGATCGCCTGTGTGATCGCCAGAATGTGAGCTTCCGTAAACGTTCCGTCATCGGCCGTACCCCGATGCCCGCTCGTCCCAAAGCTGACGAGCTGCTGCGGGTCGTCGAGGTCTGGTTTACGCGCGTCGTATGCGGTCACCAGTTTTTGAACGTCAATGAGCAGATCGACCGGCGCCGGCTTACCTGCCAAAGGGGACAATGGCATGACTACTCCTCATTCGTTTTTAAAATTAGCCGGCATCAGCTCAGGTCGACGTCGATTTTCTTGAGCTGCTCCGCATTTAACGGCGCACCGCTTACAGTCGCGCGGGCCTTTCCGAAGGCACTAATTGAAGCAGTGCCTTGTGAGTCAGTCTCTGGCGTCTGCGCGGCACTCTTCGTAAGTGTCATTCCAAGAATCCTATTCGTTCGTAGTGAAATACGAGTATGGAGGTTTAAGCAGCCTATGTTTTCCCGATTCCAAGAAAACAGAAATTATCAAGCTCGGCCTCTTCGTTATTGGTCACAATCAGAACGCACCGCTTTTATTTCCTCTGGCGTAAAGAAATGGACGCTCAACGTCATGTTCTCAAAACGGACTTTCGTATGCAAGCAGTGACAATAAACGTAAAGTTGTCAAACCGCACTTACATCTGACTTGCACAAACTTTTTTGGCCGCGAACTTTAAGCGACGACCTCTCGGTCCGTCTTGTCTTGCTGATTGAGTTGTCGCGTGATGGTGCCCGCCAAGCGGCCGAGAATTCCTGCGTAGGTCGGGAACGACAGCGGCACGTGAGCCAGTTCGCCCACTCTCATCCCGGCCGCCATGACAATCGACGCGACCTGCGCAATCTCGACAGCCCGTTCGCCAACGATGTGGCAACCGAGCACCTTGTGCGTCGCGCGGTCGACAATCAATTTGCAAAAGCCGAACGTCCGCCCGTCGATGATGGTGCGCGTTGTAGAGTCGAAATGGATCGTCGCCGCGATGATATCGTGCTGCGCCTGCGTTTCGGTGCTTGGTCGATTTCTTTCGACCAGTCGTGAGCGTCCGCGCGAGGTTGCGGCGAAGCTTGGCCTCCATCACTTCGCCAATCTCGACGGCTGCCCTGCATAATGCGGACGAAGCCGTCGGCCCAGAGCATTTTCAGAGTCTCAGTTGTCTGCAAGTTGGCGGCGACATTCATCGCGCTACGCACAAAAAGCCCTCGTCGGCGGGTCTTTCAGGACTCGATTGACAAAATCCGCGAAACGCGGCCCTATTTTCGGCAATCTAGCCAAATCGGGAGAGATCAATTGGTTCTTTTGTCGAACATTTCAATGGCTGCTATCGGAGATATACACCGAATCCATCCGAACGCATTCTGTCACGATCGCTCGCAACCGAACCGCAACCGTCCGCTACTTACACTGGGCCAAAATCGCTTCAGTGCAACTGCGGTAACGGTACTCCCGGTTGATGGTGGTGATTGAGCCAGTCGGCTACAACGCTCATTTCCTCCTGGTCGAGTAAACCATCGCTGTTGCTATCCAGTTTTTCAAAATGTGGCAACACAATTCCTGCGGCTTCTGACTTCGCTAGCTTGCCATCATTGTTCTCGTCGCCCTGCAGGAGGCGACTAGTAAATTCTTCCGCATCCCAGAAGCCTGCGCCATCTCCCCGCGAGCCACCGCCGTCAATATCGCGTTCCCGACGCAGGCGATACTTTTGTTCAACGGCGTGACACGTTTCGTCTTTCGCACATACGAAATAATTCACAATCAGAGTAACTGATTCGTCCGCTGGCCAGGCGGCAACGTCGATTAAAGACTCTCGCGGGTCACCATCGCTGGCCACGGCAGGCGTGGTTGCGATCATTTTGCGAGGTTCAAGCTTGACATTTTCACTGGCTTCAATGCGAAACGTCAGTGCTCCACCTAGATTGTTCCACGATCCACCCTGAAACGGATCCAGATGGAATCCAAGGTACAACTCCCCTTTACCTGTGGCGAGCAACTTTGCGCTGGCCTCCGCGCGCAGCTTTGCATAAAAAGGAACTCCGTTGGCATCTAGTATTGGCTCAACCGCGATGGCCGTCATGCGCGCCCGTCGGACCCTTGGCACGACGTTGCCTGCCGCTTTGTTCTTCAGTGGCAAAGCAAATTTCAGTTGCAGATCTTCTTCACGGGTAATATGGTCAACAGGACCGACTACTTCTTCTAAATCGGCTCGCACCTGCGCGGGATTGCTCCAAGCTCGCTTGCGGGCAATGTTGCCTTGGGGATCAATCAGAAACTGAGAATTCGGCCGGTCTCCCAGTGCGTGCTTTAAGCGATTGTCCATCGCGTCGACGACCCATGGTATTTTGGTACCAAATTGCTCTTTGGCTTGTTTAGCGTGTGCAATCCTCTCTTCCAGAGTAAACGGCTGGATGTAGCTGCCCGCGAGTTCAGGATGGGCTAAGGATTTGTAAATGAAATAAAATTTGACGCCTTTGGGACCGTAATCCCGTTGAACCGCTTCAAGTCCGGAAATGTTCCACATTGAAGGAGGGCATGTTAAACAGCCGAAAGTCAAAACTGTGTAATGACCTCGCAAGCTAGATGTTTTGAACGGCGCACCTTCCGCAGTGTAAATTGCGACGTCCGGCAATGGCTCACCCACTAGCGGTCGGGTAGTGAGAAACTCTGCTTCACGCTCGATCAAATTCTGGGCGATAGCAAGGCTGGGGAGCAGCCAGAGTAGAACGCCGGCCAAATAGCAAAGATTGGTTTTCATAGTGCTGCACATCAACTTAAGTAAAGTGAGTTTGGGAAAAAGCAACGACCAATCAAATGATCGCGCGAAAGACGGTTAACACCGGATCCGTTCCAATTACATATATCACGGTTTTCTTGACTGGTTGTCCGCCAGTAGCACGCACTAGCGTAAGTTCTACTTCACAAAACAGATTTGCATCTTCTTCGCGCCC
>JBBQRC010000038.1:0-13986 GCA_038215215.1 Pirellulales bacterium | reverse complement strand
AGCCGGTAGCCTGGAATCTGGCTCCGTTGGCAGAGAGAGCTCTTTATTTGACCGAACATGGCCCGACATCGATTGATCGTGGACACGCCCGTTTGCTACTAGAGCGTATTGAAGCCTTTCAAGACATTGCCCAACGCAGCGGTCAGTCCCCAATGAGATCTCCGGTGCAACTCGCTGGCTTTTCTGGTCCCGCCGCTACCAGCCAGTCTTCGCTGGCAACACCCGCATCGCCTGCACCCGCAGCGGTCCATTACGATGCCACGGGTTGGTTAGTGCCAGTGCACGCAACGACACCCGACCAGCCGACCCATGCCATCACCAATGACGCGGGGGATGTGATTGCTTATGTGTCAGGCATTCCCGGCCTAAACTTGGATCGTTACAAAAATCAAGCGGTTGGCATCAATGGCTTGCGCGGCTACCTGACACAACTGCGCGCACCGCATATCCAAGCACAACGCGTCTCCAAGTTACGATAACTTGAATTCGCTTCCGCGGCCGTGATCAGTATGACCCGAAGTGAGGTTGTCAGGCTGGGCCGGTTGATAAAACCTTGACGCGACAGCTACAGCGAGACGCCGCGGCGCTTGGCTAATTCCCGTATCGCAAACTGGAAATAGGGGAACGGCACTCGAGGATTTCTTTCCAGTGACCAGCGATAAACCAAATTGACCATAGCTCGCGGGATGCGATCCTGCTCAACCGCATTGGCTACAATTCCCACATACGCAATTTGTGCGGGGGTGACGCAACGCAGGCCGTAGCGCAATTGGTCTTCGAGTTTAGCGAGGTTGGTGTTGTCGATCGAATTGGCAAAATTGTTGCCAAAACCTTCTTGAGCCGAGACGGAACCGGGGAGGTATAGACCATCCAGTCCAAGACTACCCAGTCCGGCTCCTGTGAATACGGCGGTTACAGCCTTTATCCAACTGCGACGTCTTAGCATTGCGTGTTCTCCACCAATTTCCCAGGATACTTTCCGTTCGAGATAGCGTAAAAACTTAGGGGGCGTCAAGCTCAATGGAAGAAATCTGTGGGCTGGTGGGCAGAGCACCTAGTAGACGTGGCGGCGGTTGTTCGCCATGCTGATGGCGGGACGCGAATTCATGCTTGATCGTGGTTGCTCCCAGGCCGCAGCCGGCAGCTCCAGTTCCAGTTCCTTAGAGCATCGTTGCCTCTTATTAAGAGCAGTGGCTCGTTAGTTCCAGTTTCGCACTTTTTGGAGTGCGGTGATTCATCATCGCTTTGGCTTTACTCTCAACGTCTCGAACCGCTTGGCTATTTTCGCTCTGGGTCGCGACCGCTGGGGAGTCAAAAAATTCACACACGGGTGCTGCACACGCTTGAAAATGAAAGCTGCGACAAGTCGCAGCAGTCCAAAAAACTGCGAAACTGGAAGTTAGAATCGTGCGAGCTGTGATCTACAGTTGGCGGAGGTCGAGGCAGAGGATGGACTCGTCATCGCGCATGAAGACGAAGCCACCAGCGATGGCTGGAGCTTGCCGCGTTTTTCCGAGCACTTGGCTCCGCGCAATTTCAACAAATTGTTCTCCTGTGGCGCGGACCAAGACCAGTTCCCCGTTCATAGTGGAAATGATTAACTTGTTATCCGCCAAGATGCCGTTGCTCTTGCCGAAACGCAACTGTTTCCAGAGAACCTTTCCAGTGCTTGGTTCCATGCAGGTGAGGTGAGTCACGGGACCAGCACTGCCAACGTTATCAAATCCGAACAGAAGCGGGCCGGCCACCAGTGGCGTTTGCCACTCACTGCGTAGCGCGCTGCCGGTCCCTTGTGATTGCCAGACTTCTTGCACGCCGCCCGCTGGGTCAATTTGCAACAGTACTGAACCATGGTTTTCACCGGAGGAAATTAGCACGCGGCCATCGATGGACACCGGCGTCATAATATTACAGTCGTAATCAGTAACGTACGGATATTGCCACAGCACCTTGCCTGACTTGGGTTCCAATCCAACGCACTCTTGACCTGCGAACGCGACAATTTGGGGTTGGTTGGCCACTTGCAGCAGTGCCGGCGACGAATAACCTGCGCGACCTTGGCCAGCGGTCCAGATGGTTTTGCCGGTCGCCGCTTCAACAGCGATGACAGTCCCTTGCTTGGCCCCCACTTGGACAATAACCGAGTCATTGACCAGCAGAGGCGAACAAGACATACCGTACTCCGCGGGCGGGCACTGCAGATCAACCAGCAAGTTGCGTTGCCAGAGGATTTTCCCCATGGCCGACTCGTGGCAACTCAAGATCCCTTCGCCGGTAAATGCATAGACGCGATTCTTGTGAACGGTTGGCGTGGCACGTGGTCCGTCACCCATGGAATTTTTGTAAGCGGCAGCCAGTGGCGTGGCCCAGCGCTGTTGGCCGGTCGTGCGGTCCAATGCCAACAGTGTTTGCTGGCCGTTGCGATGCACCAGCGTGACGGCCAAATCGCCGGCAACCGCGATGCCTGACATCCCGGTACCTCCGGGAACTTTCCACACAACTTTGGGACCGTCTGCGGGAAAGGCATCAATCAAAGGAATGGTTTCGCGCGAGATGCCGGTGCGATCAGGGCCGAGAAATTGTGGCCAGTCCTCACCGATACATGGAGATGTGGCTGCCATGAAATTCAGCAGAGTGGCAAGAATCAAAAGACAAAGGGCACGCATGCTGGCTCCTGAGGCATTGAGTGAGAGGGACTCCATGCCAGGATTGTAACAGGTCGAGAGATGACCTAATGCTCTGTCCAGATTGAACGTTGGGGAAGGTGTGGCACGGGCTCGCCCGTGTGTTTTTTGGTTGTCAGCTTGCACGTTCACCAGAATCGAATTTCCGCGACGGCTAGAATGTCGACGGGCGCAGGGATTTTCCTTGCTAAATCGGACAACTGGCTAATCGGCGTGCAAGCTGCTAAGTCTCAATAAACACTGGCAAGCCAGTGCCACACAAAACAAGAGAACAGTTACTTCATCACTTGGAAATCGACGTTAGATTGCCCAAATTTGCGACCCTTCATGTCTTCAATCGTGAGCTTCAGGTGATAGCTTCCGGGCTTGATGTCTTGGGGCATGTAAACCCGATAAGCGATGAAGTAGTCACGACGCTGGTTGCGACAGACGTGTTCATCCATCGGCAGCAACTGATCGGCCACGCGTCGTCCATTGGCATCAACGATCTCATAGCTACCTTGGAGCTGAGTTTGAAAACCATCTTTAACCGGCTCGGCGACAAAATTGTCGAGCTCGCAGTAGAGCAGCAGTTCTTGGTCGGGGCGGAAGTGATACTGTGGGAACTTGGTGATGATTCCGTAGCTGTCCACTTCGGTGCAGAAAGCCACATTTTGGACTTCCAGATTGCTAACTGCAGCCAAGTGAGCGTGAGCCTTGCGTTGGCTTTGCATGGCCAATGTCCAGCGTCGACCTAAGACGGGATTGCCTTGGGGGTCGATGGCCTCATTGAAGGCTTGAAGTTGATTGCGAAAGTATTCTTGAGCATGGGAATAATCTTTTTCGCCCGATTGCAGAGCGGCGATGGGTTCCAAGGCGGAATCGAGATCGCCAGCGACGAGACTCAACATACGAATCGACGCTTCACGATGCAGTTTTTGCTCCGGACTTTCTCCCATCGCAGCCGCCGAATTCTCAGCCTCGGCTGCGGCAATCGCTTCGTGGACCAGCTTCCGCCAATCGGCTTTCGTGGCTGTAGTCAACGCGTCACTAATGTGTGCCACTTTTACCGCGTCAACGTTCGCAGCGGGTGCTTCGGCGCTCGCCGAGACCACCGCAGGGGATTCCACCTCAGGGGAGACCACTACAGTTTGAGCCGACTTGGCACTCTGTTGAGCCGGGCTGGAAACTGGCTTGGTTGAGGGGCTGGTAGACTGCCGGGAAGATTGATCGTCATTCAAGCTGGAACTTGCCACGCTGTCTAGCCGAGGTTTCGATTTCGTTGAAGTTGGCGTTGTTGTTGGCGCTGGCCGATGAGTTTGCGTGTCAGCGACGATTGACTGTTCTGCCGCAGGGTCGTCATCGCTCATGGAGAAAGTGGCGTCGGAGTTGTTGTCAGCCATCCGCGCTTGTGTTTCGTTTGCACGGCCGTACGTACGAGGTGTACTGTCCATTTTGCGTTTGCTTAGGGCCTCATAAGTCATCCGCAGGCGATCGAGATCTTGTGGAGGAGTTGCCGCCAATGCATCCTGCAATTCTTGATCTTCCACTTCATCCAACGAGGCGGATTCTGTCTTGGCGAGCTGTGCCGTGGGCTTCGAGGCAGCTGAACGCGTATTCGCCGCCGAATTGGCTTGGTTCTCAGGTCGCACGCGCTGTACCCGCGAGCTGGGGCGATTCAGTTCGCTAACTTGCAGAGAATCTAAGTTGGCTCGGTCGGAATTCGTCGATACCCACGGAGCGCGACAGCCAACAGAAATGCACGCGAAGATGAAGGCTGTTGTGAATCCCAAATACACTCGGCTAACTGTTGCGGTAGTCACTGTGGCGCACTTGCCCATAATCCAAAGCCTTCCGTTGCTTGATTCTGCAGCTTTCCACTGGCGGATCGAGATGACGTCTGCGTCACCAATGCGACTGGCGCTCTGCCATGCGCCTACTGCATCCGGTCTGGATATAGGAAAAGTTAGCTGCCGAAGCAAGCGAAGTTGGGCGGAATACGCAAAACAAGCTGTTAGAACCTGTCCGAAAAGGGGTCTGACCCTTTGGAGGCGATCGCCGGAGAGGGTCAGACCCCTTTTCGGACAGGTTCCTAGTGCTGGAGTTGCTGCATGACTTCGCGAACAATCTTTTCGATAAAGTCGTCGCCGGTAGCCGAAGATGGGCTCGCTTGGGATGGTGTCGCGGGGGCGATATCGGGCAGCCATTGGGAAAGTTCCGACAGCATGCGCGCGAGCTGTTCTTGGGTCTTTTGAGCCGTTTGCATTTGTTCGGGCGAGAGTGGCTGACGGCTTTGGCCAAGGTCCCAACCGCGCGCGAGTGCACCGCGGCGAAAGCCTTCTGGAAACTCGGGTTGCTGGAGCATGGCATCAAACAGAGGGAGTAAGCGATACTGCAATTGCATGGCCCGGTCCCATTGGCCGCGTTGGGCGGCGTCGTACAGAGCCCGCGTCAGTTCGGGGACAACACCGCTGGTCGCATTAGTGCCGCCGTTGCAGCCGATCATCAGCATGGGGGCCAGAGCCGCGTCCCAGCCGGTAAGAAATGAAAATTCGGGACGCTGCGGACGCACGGCAGCAATCATCCGCATCATGTGAGGAATGTCACCGGAACTATCTTTGATCCCTACCACGCGGGGGCAATCCAGTGCCAACTTGCGAACCGTGGCCACATCAATGGGTGAGGCGAAAAGCGGGATGTTGTACAGCGTGACGTCCACACTGACATGGTCCGCGATTTCCTTGAAATATTGATAGACCGCTTCCGGGCCGAGTTTGTAATAAAAGGGAGCCACAATGGCCACCGCGCGGACACCCAGCGCTCCATAAGTTTCGCAAGCGTCGATCGTTTCGCGCACATCGGCTTCTGCTGCCCCAGCCAGGATGGGCACTCGTGTACCAACGTGAGCCATGATGACTTCAATGATGCGCCGCCGTTCCGGAGCCGTAAATCGCGTGAATTCTCCGGTGCTACCGTTGGGGTACAGTCCGTGGACGCCACGTTGAATCAGCCAATCTACGTAGCCGCACAACTTGTCCTCGTCGACACGACCTTTGGCGTCGATGGGAGTGATGTTTGGTGTATAGATGCCTTCCATAGGCGACTTAGTCATGATGTGCACGCGTATTGTGTGAAAAGGGCCGTTTTGTGGGATTTTCGTTTGTTGGCTATGCCGGCATTGTAATCCGTGGAATCAATTTGGCGTCACCAGCGGGCAGGTTTCTTGTGGTTTCGCCCGCGCTACTTGGTGCCGCTCACATAGGATCACCAACCATTACAGTTTAGAATGCCTTTCCCCGTCATACTTCTCGATCGCGCACTTCTTGCTCTGTCCTCGGCAATTTCATGCTCCCTAACCGTGCCAATACTGATATCCGTTCCCTTGGTTGGTCTCCCAAGCTGTTTTTGGCTTTGGCAATATCCGCTGCGGCGAGCTTGTACATCCTCTGGTTTCTGTCGTTTCCTATTTTGGACGGTTTTCGGGATGCGAACGGAGAGCCGATGTCCCGAGTGCAGTTCTTGTCGCGGGTGCTGCTACCGGAGTTGTGGTTGAGTGAATTTACCGCAGGCGGACGGATGCCTACAGGAATCGGCGATCGGCTCCCCATTTTGGCCGGTGTAGTGCTCTGGTATGCGATCGGATACGTCGTCGGCCGAGGGCTAGTTGTCCGTGCCTTGCCGAATTCGCGATTTACCAAAATTGAGCAGGTGGCATTGGCCATCTTGGCGGGGATGTCGTTGTTGTCGACTTTGACCTTGCTGATCGGATTGGCGAGAGGAAGTGCCAGTCGGTGGCCAATCTTGGCAGGGGTGACGAGCTTGGTGGTTGCCGCGTTCTGGATGAACCGTAAAAGCCGAGTCGCAACCGAACTGCATTTAACCACGCCATGGTTAGGTGAGGGGATCGCTCCGTCCGGGGTCTTCGGGCAGTTGGCGGGACGCTTGGTCGTTGCATTAACGCTGGCACTCGCAGGCATCTATCTCTTAGGCATGTCCATGCCACCCTACGAATTCGACGTGGTTGAGTACCATCTGCAGTCGGCCAAAGAATTTTACCAGCAGGGCTACATTGGTTTCAACGATCACAATATCTACGTGAATATGCCGCTAGGTTTGGAGATGCATAGCTTGGCGGCCATGAGTCTTGTTAATGGTGACGATGGCTGGTGGCTGGGTGGATTGATTGGGAAAGTGGTCATCGGTGGTCATGCGCTGTTGGCGGCGGGGCTAATCGGGGGTTATTGCGCGCGGTACGGCGGTACTTGGGTGGGCTGGTGCGCAGCGGGAATATGGCTGGCTGTGCCCGGCAATGCTCACGTTTCCTGCAGCGGTTTGGTCGACACGGCTCTGGGGGCTTATCTCTTGGCTGGGGTCATCGTGTTGACGGAATGGTGGCGAGCGAAAAGGATCGCCGATGGAAATTGGGGAGGGACGCGTCCAAAGCAGACGACAGTCGGTAACGGCGTCGAGGCAGAGAGTAGCGATCGCCCTAACGGCGCGGCGCTGGTCACGACCTGCGCATTGGTGTTCGTTTACGCGGGAGAGGCTGCGGCGATCAAGTATCCGGGCTTGGTTTATGCCGTTTTCCCTGCAGTTTTATGGGTAGTGGTTCTTTGCCTCAGTTCGGATCGGCCGAGAAAGTGGCGGTCGCTGGCGTGTTGTTCTGTCGGCGTTATTTTGGGTGTCGGGGTGACATGTCTCCCGTGGTACGCCAAGAACGTAGTGCTCACCGGAAACCCCGTTTATCCGTTGGCCCAGTCTGTGTTCGGGGGCCGAAATCTCGATGCGAAGCGGGCGAAACAGTGGTCCGAGGCACATCGCGTCCCTGTTTCATCGCCGTCAGCTTCCCCCTATTCTCCTACTGCCGCCATCGAATCTGCCAAGCAAGTATTCGTTAAATCGGAATTTTTGCAGCCAGTTTTGCCCATCTTCATGTTATGCGGTTTAATTGGCTGGTGGTCTGCGTCGCGGCCTGGTTCTGTGCGGCGGGCAGACTCTACACGAAGCTCCGCAGAAACTTCGAAGTGGATCGGAAACTTCCCCTGGGTGCCGATCTGGCTGGCGATATCACTATGGATCTTCGCAGTGTGGTGGCTGACGACGCACCGCATTGACCGCTTTTGGCTGCCTGTGGTGTCGCTGTGGTGCGTGCTGGCGGGACTGGGTGTGGCGTGGACTGCACAGCGCGTTTCACATACGTTGGCGACCGTACTGGTGCTTTTCGGACTCGCGTATGGCTGCATCGTCAATTCATCACCGGCGTTGGGTGACAACCGTTATCTCGTCACATTGGATGCACTACGACAGGATGTTGGTGATGAGGAGAGCGTGGGGAGAATCAGCCGGGCGACTGGCTGGTGCAATCGAAATCTCGCGGGCGCGCCAGCCAAGTTATTAATGATCGGGGAAGCTCGCGCGTTCGATTTCCGCTTACCGGTCGTGTACAGCACCTGTTTCGACACTTCGCCAGCGGAAACTTGGCTCCGAGGCGTGCCGACGGCGGGACAACGCCAGCGACTAGAGGAAAACCACGTTACTCATATCCTGGTCAATTGGTCCGAATTGGCGCGTTATCGCAGTGAAGGGAATTACGGCTTCAGCGATTGGCCCACCCAAAACGACTTCCAAGCGTTTGTCGAGTCCGGTCTGCTGATGCGGGTTGCGGACGAGTTGGATCCGGCGATTACCGAGATTTTTGAAGTGGTGGGAGTCCGACAAGCTGACGAAAAATAGTTCTTTTGTGGTGCATTGCGGATTTTGGTGAACCGCTTAGCGGGGCGGTTGCGTAGCAGTCCAAGTGTGTACCCAGTTACCGCGTTCCGCGTATTCTCCACCTCGCAACTTTACCGAAAACTGAGCACACCGTGTCGACTGGGTTCCAATTCTAGTTCAGAATGTGGACCACTCGAGTCATGGTCTTATTGGCCGCGATAATTGGCTTCTTCTCGACTTAAGACGATCCCACTATGTTCGCTCCTGCAATCAATTCCGGTTTGTCCATGCAACTATCGGGCCTAGTGCCACTGGCAGCCGCGTCCGATTATTGGTTAACCAAATGGTTGACCCCCGTTTGGTTCCTGGGGATTGGCGTCGGAATTGGCTTGCTGGCGATCATGCTTTTTGCACTGTTGGCGCGGGCGCTGTCTAACGTGTCTCCGTGGGAAGCCCTGTCACACTCCCCAGCTGGGCATTTCGTGGCCTTGGTAATTTCTGCGGTTCTAACTGCCGCGATTGGTTACTACCCTTTGACCGTCGCAGGTGAAGATACATCCATTTATCGTGCTGAAACGTTGATGATGTGGATCACTCTGTTTTTGCTCTGTTCCATTGTGGGCTGGGCAGTGGTGTTCTGCTGTTCGCGGCAATCGGCCAAAAACACTTTTGCGACGTTGGGTGAAGGGGCTGCAGGATTTATTGGGATTGTCGCCTTGGTGGTCGTTTTTCTGGGGTTAGTCAGTACGGCTGTAGTCGACGATCCCCTGAAAGCCTTCACCAGTTTTCCCGAGTTGTTTTCCACCGGTTCGAGAGTTGTGACGCGGGTTGTGGACGGGAATCAAGATGCCTCGCCGGATGCTGCCCCCTTCGTGGCTATCGACCTACCGGTTGAATTGAGTTTGTTGGAAAGCGTCCAGATAACCACGAATCGTTCGATCGTTCTGGCGGATGGTGCGAGCACGCTGGAGTCTCAGCGGGCACCAAAGCGGTTGGACGCTGGCGAGTCGATCAGTTGGAGTCGGACACAGGGTTCCGCCGACAGCCCAATCCCCTTGAGCGAACAAGAGCAGTTATTCATTCAAAATCGCGAAATTGACCCAGCCGATGTCCAGTTCACGCTGGTAACTCGTCCTGCGGTCCCTGAATCAATGACTTTTTTAATTGCCTCACTCGCCGTCTTCGTCGTCGGACTGGCGCTGCTGCTGCAGCAAGCCGTAGCGCCTAGAGTCAGTGCTGTGGCCCTGGCAACCTTTAAGAACGAATTAGCCCAACCGCTATTCCTGGTGTTAATGTTGTTAGGTGGCCTAGCGATCGTGTTGTTTGTTTTCTTGCCGTTTAACACGTTTGGCGAAGACATCAAACTGCTCAAGGATTGCGGCATCACCACTATTATGCTTCTGGCTGCGTTTCAGGGGGTATGGTCAGCGAGCAGTTCGATCAGCGAAGAGATCGAAGGGCGAACGGCACTCACCGTTTTGAGCAAGCCCATTCAGCGGCGAAGTTTTATCATCGGCAAGTTCCTCGGTGTCTTTTGGCTGCTGTTCCTCATGTTTGTTGTCTTGGGTGCGGTCGAATTGGGTGCCGTGGCTTATAAGCCCATTTATGACGCGCGCGAAGCTTCCTTGTCAGAGTTGACTTGGCAGCAATGCCATTTGGAAATGATCAGCACGCTCCCGGGCTTGGCGATGGCATTTATGCAAGCGGTGGTGCTGAGCGCAATTAGTGTGGCACTCGCGACACGTATGCCGCAGTTGGCGAATCTCTCCATTTGCTTCGCCATTTACCTAGTAGGCAATCTGACCACGTCATTGGTCAGCAGCACCCAAGAAGGATTTGAGATCGTCCGCTTCGTGGCCCAGTTGGTGGCCACGATCATTCCGATATTAGAGCACTTTTCGATGCAGGCAGCCATTGATTCGGGCAATCCAATCACGTTGTCGCTCCTGTCGGGCAGTCTCATCTATTGCTTGCTGTATGTCCTGCTAGCGATGTTTCTCGCCTTGCTGCTGTTCGAAGATCGCGATTTAGCCTAGTTCGGGCGCTTGTGATTCTGCCCCTCACCCCAACCCCTCTCCCTCGAGTACGTGGCCAGGGGAGTGACTTTCCCAGGTGATCTGCTCTGCGGATCAATCACATTTTCATCATGCCAGACTAAGTTCGGCTTTCGCAGTTTTTGGAGTGCGGTGATTCATCACCGCTTTGGTTTTCCCTCAACGTCAAGAACCGCTTGGCTGTTTTCGCTCTAGGTCGTGACCTCAGGGGTGTCACAAAATTCACACACGGGTACGGCTTACGCTTGAAAATGAAAGCTGCGACAAATCGCAGCAGTCCAAAAAACTGCGAAAGTTGAACTAAGGGCGTGCCCCATTTCGGTAAATTACTGTTTTGCAGCGTTTAACAGCGAGTGAACGACAGCGATGCGGATTGATAGTCATCATCATCTCTGGACCTACAGCGCCGATCAATACACGTGGATCAATGATTCCATGAGCGTGTTGAAACGCGATTTCACGGTTAGCGACTTGCAGTCCGTGTGCCAGGCGGCAGGAGTGACAGGTGTTGTCGCGGTCCAAGCACGGCAGTCGCTGGCTGAAACGCAGGACTTGCTCAATGTCGCGGCTGCTGAGTCGATGGTTCGCGGTGTTGTCGGCTGGGTACCGCTGGCTGACGAATCGATTCGCGAGGTGCTCGCCGAAGTCACCGCATCAGCCTGGCTGAAAGGAGTTCGCCATGTGGTTCAGGATGAGCCCGATGATGGGTTTATACTTGGACACGCTTTCAATCAGGGTATTCGTGTCTTAAGCGAATTTGATCTCGTCTATGACATTCTGATTTTCCCAAAACAATTGGCGAACTCGATCAGGTTCGTAGACCAGCACCCGGAGCAACCTTTCGTGCTCGATCATATCGCCAAACCTGTCATCCAGGCCGCCAAGTTCGATGCGCAGTGGGCCAAGGGTTTTCGTGAGTTAGGAAAGCGGAGTAATGTGGTCGGCTGCAAATTCTCAGGTATCGTCACGGAAGTGCGCGACGCAACATGGTCCGTTGAATTGCTGCGACCCTATTGGGATGTGGCGTTAGAAGTGTTTGGTGCACAGCGGTTGATGTTTGGCAGTGATTGGCCGGTATGCTTGTTGCGGGCCAATTACAATCACTGGTTTGAGTCTGTGGCCGAGCTTGCCAGTGAGTTATCGATGTCCGAACAGGGCAGCTTTTGGTCCGCCAATGCCTGCCGCGTTTATCGCTTGAATACAGAGCCCACCACAACCTAAGCAATGAGCGAGTGCCTAACATGCGTGCGATACAGATTGCTGAACCGAAGACGATGCGGCGGATTGAAGTGGCTGAACCCGCCCCGCCAGGAATTGGCCAAGCCCTAGTACGGACGCATCGTATGGGTGTGTGTGGTACCGACATTAGTTGTTATCTCGGAAAATTTCCATTCTTCGATTTCCCGCGTATTCCTGGGCATGAGCTAGGAGTCGAAGTGCTGGAAGTGGGCGAGGACGTCACCAACGTGAAGCCCGGCGATCGCTGCAGTGTGGAACCTTACATGAATTGCGGCCAATGCTTTGCGTGTCGCAAGGGAGCGGTGAACTGCTGTTCCAATCTGAAGGTGATCGGCGTGATGATGGACGGTGGGCTGTGTGATCGCTTTTTGATTCGCGCTGAAAAGCTTCATCCATCACGGCAACTGTCCATGGAACAGCTTGCCTTAGTTGAGACTCTGGCCATCGGCTGCCACGCCAATGATCGTGGCGCACCGCAAGTCGGTGAACATTCGCTCATCATCGGCTTAGGACCGATTGGGCTAGCCACCCTCGAATTTGCCCGATTGACTCCTGCCACGATTAGTGTCATGGACATGAACGAGCAGCGACTCGATTTCGCGCGTCAGAATTACGGTATTCAAAACACCATTCTGTTCAAAGGTGATGAGACGGAATTGGCCCTGATGCGGGAGTTGACGCAAGGGGATATGTATTCAGTGGTAACCGACGCAACGGGCAACAAGCACTCCATGTCGAACGCTTTAAAATATCTAGCGCCTACTGGTGCGCTGGTGTTTGTCGGTATCACCACCGAGGAAGTCGCTTTTCGTCATCCCGTTTTGCATCGGCCGGAAGCCACCATCAAGGCCTCTCGCAATGCCCTGCCACCCGACTTCAGACGCATCATCGGCTTAATCGAAGATGGTACAATCAACACCGCACCGTGGGTGACTCACCGAATTAGTTTCGAGGAAGTAATCGACCAATTCGACAGTTTTACTCGACCCGATACGGGTGTTCTAAAAGCCATCATCGAACTGGTTTAGGCCGTTGATTTTTATTGGGAGACCCTAAGATGCCGGACGGACCATTTGCACAGACTCGCGCTATCTCACGCCGAGACGCGTTGCTGGCGGGTATAGCGACCGCCTCGGCGGTAGCCGCCGCGGCACCAGCGATTGGGCAGTCACCCGCGGCGCAGAGTCCCGCGATAGCCGACGATCGTCGCGCGTCGCCGAAGAAATTCGCCATGCGCAAATCGATTAATCTGTGGGCCTTCCCTTATCCTGACCGGATGACGCTGGAAGAGTGCATGCAGTTGGCTAAACGGGCTGGTTTCGATGCGATCGAGCTGAATTATGATCTTGATAATGATCTCTCTCCTAAGGCGTCTCCTAAAGAGTTGGCTGCCATTCGTCAGATGGCGGATCGGATTGGTATCGAAATCAGCGGTCTATGCAGTTTCTTGTTCTGGCCATACCCGCTGTCGAGCAACGATCCTGTCAAGCGAAATCGTGGTATCGAATTGGCCGGCCTGATCGGCGAAGCAGCAGCGCACATGGGGGTCAAGAATGTACTGGTAGTGCCCGGTGCCGTGCACATCCCATGGCGCGACGATCACGAACCGGTGGCCAATGACGTGTGCGAGAAACGAGCCAAAGAGGCGGTGGGTAAGCTGGTTGGAAAAGCTGAGAAGTCAGGTATCTCGTTGAATATGGAGAACATCTTTTTTAATGGTTTCCTGATGACTCCCATGGAGATGAATCAGTTCGTTGACAGCTTCGGTAGCGAGGCGGTGCAAGTTCATTTTGATACCGGCAATATTTCGATGTTTCAATTTGCGGAGCACTGGGTACCGATCCTCGGACAGCGCACCAAGAATGTCCACTTCAAAGAGTTTACGAAAAAAGGGACCGACTATTCGCTGGAGACCTTCCGGCCGCTGCTCGATGGCACGACGAACTGGCCAGCAGTGATGCTGGCGCTCGAAGCCGTGAATTACACAGGCTACGTGACGTTCGAGTATTTTCATCCCTATCCGCACTATCCCGAGGCTCTCATTTACCAAACTTCGGATTCGCTTGATCGCATGTTGGGACGTTATGGCGAAAGTGCCAGTTGAATTCCCTGTCCCCGTTCGCTTCGCAAGAGTAACGACGTTGTCAGCGCTAGTGGGTTTGGATTATTGACCACAATGCGACCATCTTCAGAGTGAAGTGATGATCCACCAGACCGCTATAGCCACCGCAGACGTCACCATAGCGGAACGCCAGGCGGCCATGCATTTTTCAACTGAATAGAATTCATTAACTATGACCACCCACGTTGGCCGAATC
>JBBQRC010000037.1:0-14028 GCA_038215215.1 Pirellulales bacterium | reverse complement strand
TGCTTCGGCCGTCTCGAAGCAATGCGCGAACTGGTTCCCGAGCGTGCCATGAAGGCACGACGCCCAAATTTAAAGCGTCTGCCAGCTGCTCCCCTAAAGGCTGCAAATGTCGCGACAACGGTGGAAACCAAGCACCCGTCTTAATCACTGCACTTCTTAACACACTGCGCCTCCTAACACGCTGCACCGAGCCACGTTGTGATTTCAGGATGCGACAAACGGCACTGACACACGGCAGCGGTGGATACCCACTACAGCGCGAAATCCTAAGCCAGTGGTGGGCGGAACATTTCGCTTAGGGATTGATGGTGGTGGATACGTCGAATGGCTTCTGCTAGCAGGGAAGCGACCGACAGCACCTCAATGCAATCGAGCTTTTTTTCGGGCGGCAGCGGGACCGTGTTGGTAACGCAGAGGCTGTCGATAGGGGCATTGCGAATGTTTTCAATCGCATTACCACACAAGATGCCGTGCGTCGCGCCGAGATGAATTTCCTTGGCCCCCGCATTGCGAACCAACTCTGCCGCGCCGCAGATGGAACCTGCCGTACTGATCATATCGTCGAACAAGAAGCAGATTTTCCCTTCGACGGGGCCGCCGATAATGTTCTTCTGTACGGTCACCAGCGCGTTGTCACGTCGCTTGTCTACAATTGCCAGCCTTCCTCCCAGTCGCTTTGAGTGGCCTATCGCTCGTTTAATACTCCCTTCATCCGGGCTCACGACCACGATTTCCTCTGGATCGTAACCACGCGCGAGAAAGTGGGCATTCAAGACCGGAGCAGCGTAAAGGTGATCGACTGGCACGTCGAAGAAACCTTGGATTTGCGCCGCATGCAAATCCATGGTTAGAACTCGATCAGCACCGGCACGGGCGATCATATTCGCGACGAGTTTAGCGGTGATGGGCACACGCCCTTCATCCTTGCGGTCTTGCCGGGCATAGCCGTAGTAGGGGACCACGGCCGTGACCCGCGACGCACTGGCCCGCTTGCAACTGTCGATCATGATCAACAGCTCCATCAGGTTGTCATTAACTGGAGGGCAAGTCGGCTGGATGAGAAAGACATCGCGACCGCGAACATCGTCGTCGATCTTGCAATAGTTTTCGCCGTCCGGAAACTTGCCGAGCGTGATGGATCCAAGCGAAAGATGCAATGACGCACAAATGTCGCGCGCCAGTTCCGGATTGGCTCGGCCACTGAAAATCTTCAGTTCACGCATATTAGATACTTAAACTTTTCCCACGGATGATGATCGAAACAACTTAGTAAGTTTGACGAACTTAGGAGCTGCGCTGAAATAAGTTACCGCATTCGCTCCCTCGCCCCTGCCCTGCGCAGCAGGAATGGCGGGGGAGAGGGTGGGGTGAGGGGAAATCAAAAAGGTAACTTATTTCCGCGCAGCTCCTTAGTGGCGGCCGTAGCCAAGCTCTTGCATTTTGGCTTCCACCAGAGCCAACTCGTCGATGGTATTGATACTCAACGATTCGCAGGCCTGAAGTACTGGCAAGGCATCGACTCGGTGGCCGGCGTTCCGCAGAATAGCGGGGCAGTCTGTCAAATAAAACTCTCCCTGAGCATTGGTGTTTCTAAGTTGCGACAACGCCCACAGGAGGGCTTGGTTTTCAAACAGGTAAGTGCTCATGTTAACTTCGCGAATCTGTCGCTGCTGATCGGTAGCATCCTTTTGCTCAACAATCCGTTCGAACTTGCCATGGTCATCGCGCACGATCCGTCCCAATCCCGTGGGATCATCCTTGAGGAGCGTTCCGAGCAGGCAAGCGAATTGGCCACGTTCGAACTCGTCGAAAAGTCGCTGGATGGAAGCGGCTTGGATAAGTGGTGAATCGCCGGCGACCACCACCACGGGGCCGTCCCGCCCTTCCAATTGCTCACGGCAAATTTGTACGGCATGTCCAGTGCCAAGCTGCTGATCTTGCAGCGCAAAGCTAACTCCCGTGCGGTGGGCTAGCTCTTGGCGAACGTCTTCGGCTCGATAGCCGACGACGACGATACTCCGCTCGCAACCCGCTGCTTGCAGGGCGTCCAGCACCCAGTGAATCATGGCCCGCCCCAATACCGGGAACATCACCTTCGGAAGCTCGCTTTTCATGCGTGTTCCACGACCAGCCGCGAGTACGACTGCCACCGGACTAGACATTAATGGCTCCAAAAAACAGGCGGGGGGCGGTGTGTAGCTTTTTCTTGGACGATTTGTGAAAGAGCGTATCTTGGCAGAGGAGTGCGGGCTTATCCAGGCCACATTGGCGTACGATTCATGGCTAACGTCCCGTCGCAGGACGTTTTTTTTCTAAAAACTGCCGGAATTTCGTCCCGCGTTGTTTCCACCACGCTTGCGAGTCATCGCGCGACCACGGGAAACGGGCTACAAAAAAGCGTCCACAATTGGCGGTGAAGCGCCGACCGCGAGCGCAATTTAGTGATAGCAACGGTTCAACTTCGAGCAGCCGCCAGTTCCATTCTATTTGTGCTCATGATCTCTCAATCCACTGTGTAATTGACACCAACTAGTCCCGAAGGCTGATCAATCACGCGTCAGTACCCAAAGTCACCAGACTTTGAATGCCCTTTCTCAAGTTCAATCCAATGTCTGGCGAGATCCGACTATGTTATTGATTTTGTAAAGAGGTCGCAAACGATGTTTGCTGAGTTAGCCCTTGGTCTTAGTTGTTAAAGTCTTGTTTGGGACGCGTGTGCGACAACGCTTCAAATCCGGAGACGACATCGAACAATTCCTCGTCGATGCTCCCTTGACGCTGACGATGGAAAGTGGTGTGCAGAGTCTCCAGTAGTTCGTCGATGTTCTTGTCGGCTCGCTGCATGGCGGCCAGGCGG
The DNA here is from genome assembly GCA_038215215.1 of Pirellulales bacterium. Taxonomy (GTDB): domain Bacteria; phylum Planctomycetota; class Planctomycetia; order Pirellulales; family Pirellulaceae; genus Aureliella. The sequence goes on along the minus strand of JBBQRC010000037.1, from coordinate 11,171 downwards.
CTGGCGTTTTCGCTGGCGAGGGATTCCGCGCAAGCACGGAACAGCGAGATGAACAGATACTCGTGAATTAGCGATTGCAACGTCACTGTATCGCTACCCAATACTTCGGGCAACTTCTTGGTCGGCCAGGGGATTTTGGTCAGACGTAGCTGCCATTGAGTATCGATTGGCAACAGTCGCTGATCGACCGGTTCATACAACGATCCTGGTTGCGGCTGATTGTGGAAAAGGTAAACAGCGGTTGAGTCGTCTGGAATTTGCTTCGTGACACTTTCAACCTGTATCCGTCCCACTAGTGGCGCGATGCCCTGCACGGAGTTTGGAACCGGAAATAGTCCCTTCATTGGCATACCGGAATCTGCCAAACACCCATGCACACGCTCGCCCACGGCCCAGACTTCAAGTTTGCCGGGAAATGCCTCGAGCGTCTTGACGGCATAGTCGGCGACCACGTCATTAAACTGACCGACAAGTCCCTGATCGGAACCGAACACTATGGCTAAAATGGTCTCGGATTCAGCCTGTGATGTACTTGCAGGAACGGAATCGAGTGTGTTGCTTTTTCGAAAACAAGCACCCAGCGCCAATTCGATCGTGTGATAATAGTCATGCAGAGCCAGCACCGATCGCGCATATTGCTCGACGCTGGACGCAGCCATGGCTTTCATCGTGCGAACCACCGATTGGAGATCGCCAGCGGTGCTGATCTTGCGGCGCAGGTGATCCATGCTGTCACTCAAGACGATCCCTCAACTGCGGGCGAAGCTGTCTTTTGTACGTCGTCATCTGGCTTGGGAGTAAAGCGGGCTAGCGCCTGTCTAGCCATCTCGACGATCGCTCGCTGATCATCGTCACTGATCGTTGTGGCGGTATCCATTCGCTCGCAAATCTCTGTAGGCAGGCTCGCCGCCGCGTCTTTAACAGCTTGCTCGGCTTCAATCATCTGATCCATGGACACAGCGTCAAACAGCCGTTCGCTTAACGCTAGCAGGATGGCTATTTGCGAGGGGACCTCTACAGGTGAAGACTCTGGCTGCTTTAGACACTCGCGGATGCGTTGACCATGCGCGATAATCTTTCTCGTACTCTTGTCCAGTCGAGCACCAAAACGAGCGAAGGTTTCCAGCTCTTGGAACTGAGCGTAGGCAAGCTTCAAATCACCCGCTACGGCTCGATAGGTTGCTCGTTGCGCTTTGCCACCGACTCGCGAAACGGATTTACCCACATCGACGGCTGGTAGCACCCCTAATTCAAACAGCGATGGAGATAGATAGATCTGCCCGTCGGTGATCGAAATCAGGTTCGTCGGTATATACGCAGAAATATCCTGAGCTTCGGTTTCGATGATCGGAAGCGCCGTCAGTGAACCGCCCCCCAGATCCTCGCGCAGGTGTGTCGAACGTTCCAGCAGCCGAGAGTGAATATAAAATATGTCGCCTGGAAAGGCTTCGCGGCCCGGCGGTCGACGCAGTAAGAGGGATAGCTCACGATAAGCCCGCGCGTGCTGTGTCAAATCATCGTAGACAATCAGCACATCACGCCCCTGCTCCATAAAGTGTTCGGCGATACTGGTTGCCGCATAGGGTGCAATGTAGGCCAGGCCAGGAGGATCGTTGCCTTCGCTAACGACCACGACGGTAAATTCTAAAGCGTTGTTTTGTTTCAATGCTGCTACGGCTTTGGCCACCGCGGAAGCTCGCTGGCCAATCGCGCAGTAGACACAAACCATGTCGCGACCGCGCTGATTGATGATTGTGTCGAGCGCAATGGCGGTCTTGCCTGTCTGTCGATCACCAAGAACCAGCTCACGCTGGCCACGCCCAATCGGGATGAGCGCGTCAATGACTTTGATCCCCGTCTGCAATGGCACCGTCACGGGCGAACGATCCATGATCGGTGGTGCAGGGCGTTCGATGGGAAGACGCTCGCCACAATGTACTGGGCCCTTACCGTCCAAAGGCCGCCCGAGGGGATCAACAACTCGCCCCAGCAAGGCCTCTCCCACAGCCACATCCATTACGCGTCCCGTCAAATGCACTTCGTCGCCGGCACGCAACCGCGAGTAATCACCCAATAGCACGACGCCGATTTCGCTTTCATCGACATTGAATGCAATTCCGTACACATCGCCGGGAAATCGAACGAGCTCCTCGAAACCAACGTTTGGCAGACCCGAGACCTTGGCAATTCCCGTCGCCAAACTGGTAATCGTTCCGACCTCTTGTAACGTCAGTTGCGGCGCAGTGGACTCGCGCACATGGACGATCTGACTGAGCGCACGATTAAAAACACTTTCTAAATTTTCAGGTTCCTTGTTCATACCGGACTCGCGACTGGCTGCGTTGCTTTAGGTTGCGGTTTCGAGTCTGCATTCACCTGTTCGTCGATACGCAACAGTTCGCTGACGCCAATTTCCAACGAAGTCAGATAGCTGGCGATACTCCACGCTATTTTCTTCCCGCCGGCAGTCAATTCGACACCGCTAATGATCTCCGGCGCGGTCTCAAACCGAATGTGAACGCCCGCTGCAAAGATTTCGTTGATAACTTGCTGAATCGCCTTGCGTTGTTCATCGGGCAACGGAAACGCACTGCGAATCACGGCGGGTTCAGCCACAGACGTGACGGCTTCGGCCAGCTCTGCTTTGGTGGGTGAGTCCATGTCCTTCAATCGCTGTATAAATACTCCGCTTGCGCGTTCTTCGAGACTTGCTCCCGCCAGGTCGGCCAGCGTTTTTCGAGCAATCGCAAACACCTCCTGTTGAGTACGTCGAATCAGCGCCTGGCTCAAATTACGGGCGTCCGTCTTCAACGACTCGTGACGTTTGGTTGAGATCTCGTCCGCTGCGAGACGGGCTTCCTTGACCAGTCGCTCTTTCAACGTTTTGGCTTCGCTGGTTGCCTTGCTCTTCAAGTCCTCGCGTTGTTGATCCAATGCCGCGTTCTTCTGCGCAAAGTCATCACGTTGCTGTTTGGCTTCCGCACGTTTTGCGTCGGCGTCCGCCAATTCGGCGGCAATCTTTTTTTCACGTTCGTCAATGACGCGAAGAATTGGGCCGTACAGGAATCGCTTCATCAGCCACACCAGGATGAGAAAGTTGACGGCCTGCGCTATGACAGTGAACCAGTCGATGAGCATGAGTTACTTTCCCGCCGCTTGAGCGATGAAGTGATTCCAAAATGGATTGGCAAAGATCAGGATCATCGACACAACGAAGCAATAAATTGCTGTCGATTCGATCATCGCCAGTCCAACAAACAATGTACGAGTGATCGTAGACGACGCATCGGGTTGTTGTGCCAAAGCACTAAGTGCCGTGGCGACGGCTTTACCCTCTGCGAATGCAGGCCCCATGCACCCAAAACTGGTGGTAATGCCCGCGGTCGCAATTGATGCAATCGCGATAATTGTCATGCTATCCATGATTATTCCTTTTCTTGTTGTGGTTGTTTTGAACAGGAGTTAACAGAGGTAACGGAGGTTTTTGATGTCTTAGCCAAGAACCGTTCTTGGGCTCTCTCTGTTGCCTCCGTTTGCTTCTGATCAAACTTCCTTCTGATTTTTCGTTTCACTCACCCGCGTGGCTGCGGCGATGTAGACCGCAGCCAGGATGCTAAAGATATAGGCCTGGACCATTCCGGTGAGCAACCCAAGTGCGGTCATCAGAATTGGGAACAGCAGTGGCGTAATCGTTAGCAAAATGGCAATGATCATCGCTCCGCTCATCATGTTTCCAAACAAACGCACGGCCAACGCTAGTGTCCGCGATGCTTCGCTGATGAGGTTAAATGGCAGCATGATGACCGTCGGCTCGACATACGACCGCAAATATCCGCCCACCCCCTGGGCTTCGATGCCAAACATTGGAACTGCCACAAACACGCACAGCGCGAGCGCAACTGTAGTCGAGAGCGAACCGGTCGGTGGTTCATAGCCAGGAATGACGGTACATAAACTGGCGACCGCGACAAACAGAAATAGTGTACCCAGAAAACCGAGATACTTGCGGGGCTGCTTGAGTCCGATGTCTGCAATCTGCTTTTGGATCGAGACGACGATAATTTCAAGCAAGTTCTGCCAGCGACTGCGTTCATGTCGGGTGGTAAGCCGGCGGGTGATCAGCTTCGCACCAATCCCCATGACCAGCATAATGGCCCAGGTGAAGACGATCGTGGCGTTGAGATGGAACCATCCATATTGCCAGAAGATTAGTTCGTCAGGACTAAGCCGCATGGTTTGCCCCCTGCTTTTCGCCACATGATTCTGCGACCGGCAAGCGAATTAACCGAGTCACGAGCAGACGGGCAATGATGAATCCCACCAAGCACGCCAACAGTCGTTGCCATTGCCCAGCACTCACGAAATAGAACCCTGCTAGAGCGATACCCATGCGAATCAGTCCGCTTGCCACGAGCCATTGCGCGGGATGCCGTGTCGACAGGCACTTGCGGACGGTCCACCACAGCCCGCCAAAGAACACGCCGCCTAGCAGCATACCTGCAAAGCACGCCATCATCAGATACCGTCCGTCATTCATCGTTATCCTCCTGTTCGTCTCGCATCGCTTTGTCTTCTTTCGCTACCCATTGCCAGGCACTCCAACAGCCAAGCACCAGCCCGGCAATCATTAGCGACAGTGTCCACGAATGGCTACCAGGGTGATTGCGGTCCAGCCATGCGCCCATCGCTGCGCCTAGCAATGTGGGAACTACCACCGACCAACCGATCAGCCCCATCATGCCCAGCCCAAACCAAACGCCCTGATGAGAGGAACGCTGAGCTTTAAGCTTGCGCTTCACTTTCGCGCCGACTTTCGCTTGGAAGTCAGCTCGGGTTCTTTGTCCTTGATTGTCCTCAGGCTCAATCATGATGCAACTCAACAAGCTGACGAACGATGTTGGTCTCCATCTTTGCCATGGTCGAACGCACGTTTTGTCGCTGTTCGTCAAGTGTCAAAAACTCCTTTTTCACCGCCGCTTGTAAATGACCGAGATCTGTTCCGGCGATGGCATTACGTACCGACACCAATACGTCCAAGCCTGTCTTGACCAGCACTCCTTCGTCGATCGCCGCGACTATCTCACCTTCGTTTTCTATTTCGTAAATCAAAATTCCCGGTGCTAGGGGGACGACGCAATCCAAACGATGCGGCCATAGCCCGATCGATCCGTCACGCGTATCGACCACGATGCGCTTCACGCTTTTCTTGTTCGCGAAAACCTGGAAAGGCAACAGAATCTTCAGATGCATGCAGTCACGCGACATGCTCGTCCTTTGCGTCCGATTGTGGATTTGATTTGGATTCTACTTTCGACTCTGTGTCAGCTTTCGCCTTCGTTTCGTCAACCGTCCCGACCATGTACAGATCGCCCTCGTCGTCATTTTTGAATTCATCACGCAAAATCCGCTCACAGCCATTCAGCGAGTCCTCAAGGCTGACCAGTTTTCCCTTGAGGCCCGTAAACTGTTCCGTCGTAAAGAACGGCTGAGTCAGAAAGCGTTCCAAACGTCGAGCTCGACCGACTAAGTTTCGGTCGTCAGGCGACAGTTGCTCCAAGCCAAGCATGGCAATAATATCTTTCAGGTCGGCGTACTGAGCCAACGTGCGACGGATCTGCTGAGCCAACTCATAATGACGCTTGCCAACGATGCCCGGCGTGGCCATCTTGGAACTCGATTGCAGCGGATCAATCGCTGGAAACAGTCCTTCACTGGCTCGCTTACGCGACAGCACAATCGATGCTGACAGGTGCGAAAAAGTGTGTACGGCCGCGGGATCGGTGAAGTCGTCGGCGGGAACATAGACAGCTTGAATCGATGTGATCGCGCCGGCATCGGTATTGGCAATACGCTCTTCCAAGCTGGATAACTCGGTACCCATGGTCGGTTGATAGCCCAAGCGGGAGGGCATCTGTCCCATCAAACCCGATACTTCCATGCCAGCCTGAATAAAACGAAAAATGTTATCAATCAGTAATAGCACATCGCGATGTTCGTCGTCTCGGAAGTACTCGGCCATCGTCAGCGCGACGTGTCCGACGCGAAATCTCGCACCTGGCGGCTCATTCATTTGACCGAAAACCATAGCCATATTTTTCAATACGCCTGCAGCCTTCATTTCCCGGTACAACTCTTCGCCTTCCCTGCAGCGTTCGCCAATTCCACAAAATATGCTGACCCCTTTTTGCTTACCAACCATGTTATGAATCAGTTCGGTCAGCAACACTGTTTTACCAACGCCTGCTCCGCCGAACAGTCCAGCCTTGCCACCTCGTTCGAGCGGAACAAGAACGTCGATGACTTTGATCCCAGTCTCAAATATCTCCGACTTTACCGACCGTCGTGCTAAGGGCGGTGGGGCACGATGCACGCTCCGTCGCTTGACATCTTCAAGTTTCTCTCCACGATCGATCGCGTTGCCAAAGACATCGAACATGCGTGACAGTAATCCCGGCCCGACGGGAGCTTGCAGCGGACCACCGGTATCTTCCACTGTCATACCGCGAGCCAATCCCTGAGTAGGCGTCAACGCAATTCCGCGGACCGTATGGGCATCTTGCTGCGATAGCACTTCAATCACGATTTGCTGTTGATCACCAGCATTTAAGACCGAATAAATCGGCGGTAATCGCTGATCGAAGCGAACATCGACGACGCTACCTCGGACCGATACCACGAAACCTAGGTTGACTGTTTTCGTACCTATCGAAACTGCGGCTCGCTGCTCTCCGCCTTCGGGGAGCAGGGGTGAGGGTGACGGGTTTTCCAAGTCATGCATGGGATTTGCTCTGAGCGAGCGTGCCATCCAAGTCGAATACGATCTGATTCTTCACGGGGTTTCCTTTTTTGCATTCTGGAAAGCGGCAGGACTTTCTCCACCTTCGTTCTCCCAACGTTGAATCGCTTTTTCATAGACCTGAGCGGTGCCGGCAGATGAATTAGCAAAGCGTTCAAGTGGGGCGGAGTTCCATAACTCAATGGCGGGTTGATCGGCGCGATCGTGTTCGTAGCAAAGGATGCTCAGTGACGCGGTGTTGAGCAGCAAGAACTGTGCGTGTTCGACCGAGAGTCCAATCCAACGCGCCGCTAAAACGCGCCCCAAATGACTGTGCGAGAACAGTGCGACGTTTCCGTCGAGTTTTTTCAGCCGCTGGATCAGTCGATCCGCTCGCGCAGAGATTTGTTCAGGCATTTCACCATTGGGACAACCGTCTCGAAAAAGATTCCATCCCGGTCGCGTCGCCACAATATCGGCGGGAGTTCGGCTCTCGTAGTCGCCGTTGTCCCATTCGATCAAGTCCACATCGACCGTCGCAGGCTGCAACAAACCCGCCAACTCACATGTTCGCCGCGCACGTTGCAGCGGACTGGTCAGAACATGTTCGAACGAGAAAGTGCCAATGCGGTCGCCGAGCTGGCGAGCTTCCGCTTCGCCATTGTTGGTCAGCGGAATGTCGGCTCGACCGCTATGTTTCCCAGAGAGCGACCATTCCGTTTCACCGTGTCGCATCAAGAACAGTCGTAGTGTCATCGTTCACCACCTATTAATTCCACTTCGGTTGATTCCTTAGCACTGGAGTTGGCGCCTAGTTCTGCGGACTGCCCGCCCGACAGGAACACAATTCCCGTCACTGCAGCAGGAACCGATCTCAGTAGGAAGTGCACCGCGGCGTCGGTCAATAAAGAGTTCGCGACTCCGGTCAGTGGCGTTGTCATCATGCGTGGCTACCCCTGAGCTAGCGCGTTCATGGTTGGGTTTTCCATTTCCAGTTACGTATTTCCGGCATGTCCTGGCCGTGCTCGTTGATGTATTGACGATGCTCGATAAGCTTGGCAGTCAACTGTTGCTTCAAGCGAACGCCCGCCTCTCCGGTTTTTGGCACTCGGTCGATAGTGTCCATCACAAGATGAAAACGATCGAGTTCGTTGAGTACGGTCATATCGAAAGGGGTCGTGATAGTGCCTTCTTCCTTGTAGCCACGGACGTGGATGTTGTCGTGGTTCGTGCGACGATAGGTCAACCGATGAATGAGCCACGGATATGCGTGGTAAGCAAAGATGACGTGTTTGTCCTTCGTAAACAAAGCGTCAAAGGCGTCATCACTCAAACCGTGTGGGTGCTCGCTCTCCGGTTGCAGCTTCATTAAATCGACGACGTTCACCAGGCGAATTTTTAGTTTCGGAAGATGCTCGCGCATGATGCTAACTGCGGCGAGTGTTTCCAGCGTCGGCACATCTCCGCAGCAAGCCAACACCACATCGGGTTCAGCGCCTTGATCATGGCTGGCCCATTGCCAGATACCTATGCCCGCCGTGCAATGCTCGACGGCTTCGTCCATCGTCAGCCACTGAGGCGCTTGGTACTTACCGGCGATCACGACGTTGACGTAGTTGCGACTGCGGAGACAGTGATCCCACACCGAAAGCAGACAGTTGGCGTCCGGCGGCAAATAGACACGCACCACCGATGCCTTTTTATTGACCACGTGGTCAATGAAGCCGGGATCTTGATGCGTAAATCCGTTATGCATTTGCTGCCACACGTGCGACGCGAGCAGATAATTTAGCGAGGCAATTGGGCGGCGCCAAGGCAGACCCGCGGTCACCTTCAACCACTTCGCATGTTGATTGAACATCGAGTCAACAATGTGGATGAACGCTTCGTAGCTGTTGAACAATCCGTGCCGTCCGGTCAACAAGTAGCCTTCGAGCCACCCCTGACACTGATGTTCACTCAGCATCTCCATTACTCTACCATCGAGCGCTAGGAATTCGTCGTTGACCTGCGTCCGAGCATCCCATTGACGGTCGGTCACCTCGAACACTGAGCCCAGGCGATTGGAAAGCGTTTCATCAGGACCAAAAATGCGGAAGTTACGTTGTTCGCGATTGAGTTTCGCAACATCTCGGAGGAAGACACCGAGTTCGTGTGCGTCAGCGGCGTAGACTGAACCGGGCGCTGGCACGTTCACGGCATAGTCGCGAAAGGCGGGCATGATCAAGTCGCATAGCAATTTCCCGCCGTTAGCATGCGGATTCGCGCCCATGCGACGATCGCCAGTCGGCGCCAACTCAGCCAATTCCGGAACCAACTTACCTTGTGCGTCGAACAGTTCTTCAGGGCGATAACGTCGCAACCAGACTTCCAACTGCTTGAGGTGTTCAGGATGCTCGGCGTCAACGGCCAGTGGCACTTGATGCGCATGGAAAGTACCCTCAATCTGCACACCATCTACAACGTCGGGCCCAGTCCAACCTTTGGGTGATCTAAGTACGATCATTGGCCAACGCGGCCGCATCGTGTTGTCGTTAAATCGGGCATCATGCTGGATATGCAGGATCTGTTCGACGACCACATCGAGCGTCTTGGCCATCTTCTGATGCATCAACTCAGGATCATCGCCTTCAACATAGTAGGGTGTCCAACCGCATCCGCGTAGCAATTGATCGAGTTCTTCAGGCTCTATGCGAGCGAGCACCGCTGGGTTGGCGATCTTGTAGCCGTTCAAGTGCAGAATCGGCAGCACCGCGCCATCGGTGATCGGGTTCAGAAACTTGTTCGAGTGCCAGGCTGTAGCGAGTGGTCCCGTTTCCGCTTCGCCGTCACCCACGCAACAGGCCACGATGAGGTCAGGATTATCGAACACTGCACCAAACGAATGACTGAGCGAATACCCCAGCTCGCCCCCTTCATGGATCGAGCCCGGACATTCGGGAGACGCGTGACTGGGTATACCGCCAGGGAACGAGAACTGCTTAAACAGCTTTTGCAGGCCTGCTTCATCCTGACTGATCTTGGGATAGATTTCGCTGTAGGTGCCTTCGAGATAGGTGTTCGCGACAACCGCTGGCCCGCCGTGACCTGGTCCGGAGACGTAGATCATGTCGAGGTCGTATTTCTTGATTACTCGATTCATATGAACATAGATAAAATTTTGGCCAGGCGTTGTCCCCCAGTGGCCCAGCAACATGTGCTTGATGTCTGTTAGTTCCAGCGGCCGCTTCAATAGCGGATTGTCCAGCAGATAAATCTGCGCCACCGACAAATAGTTGGCCGCCCGCCAGTAGGCGTCCATTCTGTCAAAAAGTTCACGTGATAGAGACTCTTCCGTTGAATTCATTGTGTTCGTAGCCACGGTTCTAAAATCCTTTATTGCGAAAACATCTGTGCGCTGTAGGGGCCGATACTCACAGTCCTATGCCAGGAAAGACCGTCGTAAGTGCCCAATTCGGCGACGATATTTCGGCTTGGATTATTAAGCCATTTGTTATTCTGCATATCCTCGGCGATCGTTATTCGACCCACATTCCTATCCGCGATTTAGCTATTAATCCACTGGTGCAGACTCCAGCCATCAGGTATTCCCTGTGCCTTCGAGCCGTGAATACTGCGAACGAATTTAGTTCAGTCGAATTCAAGGCCGTCAACGTGGTATTCCTCCAGCCACATCAAGACGCTGTCGAGGATATAGTAACGGACCCCATCGTGTCCGTAATCGGGGCGGGTTTCTCCCCTAGGCTGTGCCAGCGACCCGACCGTCGTTGTAAAAATAGATTCTGCCGCGACCATTTTCGCTCCAGCCACCGAATTGCCAAAGAACGAGAACGCTGGGACCCAGAAGGTTGTAAACGACATCCGAGATCACCGCGATGCCCACCTGGTGGGCCTGCTCGACGAACTGGTCGGAGTCTTGATTTAAAAGATAAGTGACTGGAACGCGCGATGACATCGAGATCCCCGCTTTTTCAAGGTGGTGGATTCAACCATGAATGTCTTTACGATCGCGAAATCGCCGCGCCTGTTCGGCCTTCACTCAACGCATGTCGTCATCGCCGCCTTTCTTGTCGCTGTTTTCGCCGCGTTTATATTCCTTCTCCTCACCTGCGCATAAACCATGCCGAATTTCGAGCGCTTCGCGCACACTCGCCAGCCGTGTGCCGATCCTCGCGCGGTCATGGTCGGAGTCGACGGAACTCTCGGCCAACTCGGCGATCCATTGCACTTGCTCGCCAAGCGCGTGGCGACGGCGCGGGCTGACCGTCAAAGAAGATCCCCAGCACGATCTGCGTGACACGGCTGCGAATGAAATTTCGCAGGATGCGTGAGGTGTATTGGCTTGAAGCCATCGCCAGGACCATCAAGACCATCGAGAATGTCACGCCCACCACGG
>JBBQRC010000036.1:0-14156 GCA_038215215.1 Pirellulales bacterium | reverse complement strand
GACGACAATCCGACTTATGGGGCCAGGGCCATTGCGCTTGGAGCACACGATTACATTCTGAAGGATTCGTCGCGAATCGAAGTGCTGGAGGCTGTTCGCAGAGCCGCTGGCAAGGAACATCCGTCAGACTCGAGTATTCTGCGGCGTGTTCAAGCCACCATGGCCAAGCGTAAAGATCGCACCGATTCCAAGGATGTGCCCCTGACCAACCGGGAGCTTCAGGTACTGCGACACATTGCGCTCGGATTGAGCAACAAAGAAATTGGAACGTCTTTGGTAATCAGCGTGGAGACGGTCAAGGAACATGTGCAAAACATCCTGCGGAAACTGGATACCGCAGACCGAACTGCAGCGGCCGTTTGGGCAGTGAAGTCGGGATTAATCGGCGAATAACCTGCGGCTATGCACTCTATGAGATGGAACGCTGTGAGATGGAACGCTGTGAGATGGAACGGTGCCCCCCGTTCCCTTCATAGTCCACGCCGACACTCGAATCCCTATAGCTCTCTCCGTGCACTTCTCGCGAACAACTAAGCCCTTTTCGCGAACAACTAGCACGTTGCCACAAGCTATCTCGCTACGCCCTGCGCCTTTGCTAGATCAATCCCACCACCAGTTATCGGCTGGAATCGCATCCAGATTCTGAGCGTCATGCAGCTTGATGATGCTGCCGTCCTCGTCCCCTCGCATATTTTCTGTTTTCAGGGCTTCCTTGGCCTGGATCAGTACGCCTCCACCGATCGGTGTAATCAGCCGTGTTCCCTTGACAACTGCATTGATGGCCGTTTCTACCTGGCGAGGTGCTGGAAGGACTTCGACGGACAGTTGATCTTCGCTTCCCAAGACTCCCTGATTCCAGCCAGACGCTTGATAGAGCTGACGGTCCTGAATAAACGCGGCAGCGATGGTAAGGTCGACCAAATTGCGCAACTGCCCGTAAATCAGATTGCTGTCCGCAATGGCATCAAACTTCTTCGTAAAGTCCGTAGTGAACGCTTTGCTGGCAGGGTTTGACGAACGGCCACTTGCCTTACGTGTGCCGTCACCGCTGACAATCTCGTCTTCACCGATGAGCTTAAGACCGCGACCAACCATCTGCATCGCGTGTCCGTCGGGGCTACAGGCCAGGGCCTCATAGTCGGGTACAAAATACCAACGGATCAACGCGTTGGCCGGTGCTGCCGCCAACCGCGAGATGTAGGTAACCATCGGCACAGGAGGCGCTTCCAAGCCGATTCCGATCAGTTTCATACGATAGTCCGCTTCGGTAAGCACGTGCGCGAAGTGGGTGGTTCGTGGTACTCCCGTTAGAGTCACGTCGTTTAGACCCAGACTTTGTCGCAACGCATTCACCACCACGGGCACGTCATTCATCGAGGAAATCGAACCAATCTGCTGAAGCGTCTTCTGCATCCGCGCCAATCCTTCTTGCGTCGGATCGATGGAAACGCTGATCGCGCTGGCCGACTTGCCTTGCGGTGGAAACGCACGTAAGGCCACAGCCAGATCCTCGAGCAGCAGGCAGGGCCTGCCGGTGTCGATGCCAACCAGTCGACTATTCGAATCGCGTGCAAATCCTTCGGCAGGACCTGCAACGACGATGTCACCGCTATCCGGATAGAAAAAGACGTATTCCAATCGAGTCAATCCGGCGAGTGCGACCATCTCCTGATCCAGTGGTTTGACATCGCGCAGCTTGGAAGCAATCGCAGCTTCCAAGCGATTCAGCGAGACCTTACGCAAGGGACTGGGGTGTGCCAGCTGCTGCGGCAGTGCTTGCTTGGCGGCACGCAGACGCTGAAACGTTACGCGAGGATCGCTCTGCATTAAGCGCAGCACGCCCTGTGGATCAATGAGCACACCCCCGGCATTTTGAGCACCACCGCCGTTGTTGCCGCCGTTGTTATTATTGTTGTTGTTATTGTTGTTGTTATTGTTGTTAGCTCGCACCAAGCTAGTGGCGGACAGAGTAACAGCGAAAACGGCTACGCTGCAAAGGAAGCGACGGAAATACATCGTTCGTTGCCTTGGGTCATTAGAACAGAGAAAAGCACTGCTACGCGTTGCATCCAGCGTGACGATCGGCCCCCGAAGAAGAAAATCCCTACATCAGCATGAACGCTTATGCTTGAGCGTAATTGGTGGTTGGGAGAAAGGCAAGAAAGTAGCCAGCTTCCTAAGTGTTAAACTTCTGCGGACATCAAGATCTAAGAAGACTTCTGAGGTTTCTTCCATCTGGGCGAAGCGGAAGTAGACACTTTTGGGGGGTTAACTAGCAGCCGGTGGCTATCGGCTCCCAACAAATCGTCCAATCGCGCCCGCAGCTCCGTCGAGATTTCCACCTGATTTTTACGACTCTTGAGGTGAACGGTGTCTCCACTGGCCAATTTTACCGCCAGCAGGACTTCCATCTTGCCGGGATAACCGCGCAGTATTTCCTGCAATTTCTGGATCAAATCCAAGCCATGCCGCTCCTCTTGCAAATGGATTCGCAGGCCTGCGGTGAAGCGCGCACTGGCCTCTTCGATGGGAATGATCTCGTTGGCGAGCAAATTAAATTCATCGCCGCCACCTCGCTTATCGACCGTGGCCCGCATTACCACGATGGACTCGGGTTGAATCAAATGACCTACTTTTTCATAGCCATCGGGCCAGCATATGCAGCGCATCGGGCCATCCAAATCCTCCAAGTCAAAATTGGCGTATTTGCTGGGTGCGTTGGGTTTTGGATTGCGTGTATTCGCCAACTTAATGCTCGAGATAATCCCCCCCACCACGACTTCAGTGCGATCCTTGACCGTTTTAAGGTCGAGCGATTTGTGGGTACAGATCGTTTGCAGTTGTTGCACGTAGTCCTCCAGTGGATGGCTAGACAGATACATACCTGCAACTTCTTTCTCCATCGCTACTAAAGTCTTCTTGGGAAATTCCGGGATGTCTGGCAGATTTTGGGCCGCAGAACCAGCTCGTGGAGCGACTTCTTCGATCTCATCAAAGAAATTCATTTGACCGCTTTTGCGATCTGCCAGTTTGGTTGCTCCAGCCTGGATGGCTCTTTCCACAATCGCCAAAAGCTGTGAACGGTGTGCGCCGGTGGAATCAAACGCTCCGGTCTTGATCAATGTCTCAATGGTAGCCCGACTACAGGCGGCGGAATCAACACGCTCGCAAAATTCAAAGAGGCTGGAGTAAGCCCCCCCTTTCTTCCGCTCATTGGCGACCGCTTCACCGGCTGCACCACCACAGCCTTTGATGGCGGAGAGTCCAAAGAAGATCTTGTTGTCGGCGACAGTAAAGTCCACGTCCGAGCTATTCACGTCGGGTAGGACCACCTCAATTTTCATTCGCTTGCAGTCTTCGATGTGCTCGACCAGCGAATCTTTGTGCTTGAAGTTGCGTCCCGGAATGTCACCTGACAGCAGCGCCGCCATAAATTCGACTTGATAATGTGCTTTCAAATAGGCCGTCTGGTAGGCCAATAAGGCGTAAGCCGTCGAGTGACTCTTATTAAAACCGTATCCCGCGAACTTGAGAATCATTTGCCACAGTTCACTGGCCTGCTTCTCGGTCACCCCTTTGGCCACGGCACCTTCCATGAACTTGGCTTCATTTTGCGCGATCAACGATTCTTTTTTCTTGCTAATCGCTTTGATGCAGGTGTACGCGTTGGCAAGCTCAATTCCCCCCAGCCGATTGAGAATCCGCATGACCTGCTCTTGGTAGACCATCACCCCGTGCGTCTCTTCCAGGATTTCCTGCATCACCGGGTGGATGTATTCGGCCTTCTTGCGTCCGTGTTTGACCGCCACGTAGTCATCCACCATGCCACCTTCGAGCGGACCTGGTCGGTAGAGCGCGTTGGTGGCGATAATGTCATGGAAATGATCGGGTTTCATCCGCTGCAGCAGGTCGCGGATGCCACCGCTCTCCAACTGAAACACCCCTTTTGTTTCACCGCGTTGCAGCAAGGCAAAGGTGGCCGGGTCCTCCAGCGGTAACCTCAGAATATCCAAGCGTTTGCCAGTCGTCTGTTCGATAATATCCACGGCTTTGGATAAGATCGTCAAGTTGCGAAGACCTAAGAAGTCCATTTTCAGCAAGCCGGCCGCTTCGACATCTCCCATCGACCACTGCGTGATCACATCCGTCTTGCCAGACACGCGGCTAAGCGGCACGTACTCGGTGAGCGGCTTGTCGGCGATAACCACCGCTGCGGCATGCGTTCCGATGTTACGTGCCAAGCCTTCGATCTTCTTAGCGATGTCGAGCATTTCACGCACATCATCATCGGTCTCGTAAACCTGCTTCAGCTCAATGTTCTTTTCGAGCGCTTTTGAAATGGTGATCTTCAGCTCATCGGGAACCATCTCGGTGATCTGGTTGACCCGTACTAGTGGGATTCCTAAAGCGCGTCCCACGTCCTTGATCGCAGCCCGCGCCTGCAGAGTTCCAAAGGTGCCGATTTGCGCAACGTTGTCTTCGCCGTACTTGTCCTTCACATACTGGATAATCGCGCCGCGACGATCTTTGCAAAAGTCGATATCAATATCCGGCGCTTCGCGGCGATTCTCGTCGAGGAATCGCTCGAACAGCAAATCGTACTTAATCGGGCACACGTGACTAAGGTACAGGGCATAACAAACCAGTGCACCCACACCACTACCGCGCGCCGTCGCTGGCACGTTCTGCTCGCGCGCGTAACGCACGAAGTCCCAGACGATCAAAAAGTAGTTGGCGAATCCGAGTCGCTCGATCACCCCCAGTTCACGATCGAGTCGATCCTTGACGACTTGGGCCAATTAGCCGTCGCAGAGCATCTCCTCATCCCCCGCATACCGTTCCCTCAGCCCGATGAGGCAGATTTCGCGAAGGTATTCGTCGGGCTGGCGCTGCGCTGGCAGGGAATAACGGGGGAAATTGCGTTGCCCCAGCTCCAATTCCAGATCTACCGAGTCGGCAATCTCTTGACTGCGGGCGACGGCGGACTCGAGTCCCGGAAAGCAAGCATACATTTCCTCGGGCGATCGCAGAAAAAACTGATCCCCCTCCATCTTCATGCGCTGCACATCGGTCCGGAACTTGCCAGTGTTGATGCACAGCAGGACGTCTTGAATCTCCGCGTCCGATTGATCGACATAGTGCGCATCGCTTGTCGCCACCAGCGGTAATCCCAGACGGTTGGCGATGTGTACCGCACCTTCTAACTGCTGCCGCTGGATCGGCAGGTTATTGTTCATGATTTCGATGAAGTAGCGATCGCCAAAGACACCATGAAACCACTGCGCCACTTCGATAGCATCCTGTTCTGCCGCCGCAGTGTCTTTGCCCTTCAGGATCGCCCGTGAGAATTCGCTGGACACGCAACCGCTCAGACAAATGATCCCTTCACTGAATTCCTCGATCAATTCTCGGTCAATCCGCGGCTTGAAGTAAAATCCTTCCAAGCTGGCTTTCGAAGCTAACTTGATCAGGTTACGAAAGCCCTCGCGATTCTTGGCGAGCAGAGTCAAGTGGTAGGCAGCATCTTTGGCGCTCGACGCGTCACGCATGAAACGACTGCCAGGTGCCACATAGGCTTCATAGCCGACAATCGGATTGATGCCCGCCGCTTTGGACTTCTGATAAAACTCGAGCGCACCGTGCAAATTGCCGTGATCGGTCAGTGCCAATGCATTCATGCCATGCTGTTTGGCTCGGTCGATCAAGCGATTGATGGAACTAGCCCCATCCAACAAGCTGTAGTGGCTATGGCAATGCAAGTGTACGAAGCGATCGCTCATGGTCTCATCCTAGGCGAGTTGGTTCCATCGAAGGCACTGCGGCAATGCCCAGCCCAGGCTTCAAGATAATAAATGCAACTTGGTCCGCGAAGCGGCAGCGCGCGGCGAACGCCTGACAGCTGGCCTTAAGTCCTTATCCACCTAGGCGGAAGAATTTTGGGAAAATCTGCCGCCCAGCGTTACCCACAGGATTAGCGTGGCCCACAGGATTAGCGTTGAAAGATCGGCAACACGGTCCGCGGCATGTTAAGAATCAAACAGGCCATGGCGGTTCCATACTCCAGGCTGTTGTAATCGAACCAGCCACCTTGCGCATTCTGCAGCGGCAAGATCGTCCGTTTCAGCCGACCGTACCACTGTTCCCAAGCTTGCCCGCCGCGATGCCAAAATGCCTGTGCCGAATAATAGTGAGCATAATAAAAGAAACTATTGCGTTCCAGCGAGCTGTTTTGTGTCAGATTGGTCTGCAAATAACTGATGGCCGAGTCGACCTCTTTGCCCTCGTAGATGCCAGCGTTGTACAGTGCAACCACCGCGGCCGCCGTCAATGCAAATCGACTGGCCCCACCCGAGAGTTGGTACATGTAACCGCCATCCGCATTCTGACTCCGCCGAATGTAACCGACCGCGCGATCGATGGTCTCTTTGGCCACCCCCAAACCTGCGTTGCGGGCTGCCCGGAGCGCCATCACTTGACAGACCGTGACCGACAAATCGGCCTCATAAGGTCGCGGTTCATACCGCCAACCACCCTGCTCGTTTTGTGAGCGTACGATCAAGTCCACCGCCGCACTCAGTTTTGGGCGAATATCGCCGATCGGAGAGGTGCCATACAATTCGGACAGGAACAACGTCGCAAAGCCATGCCCGTACATTTGACCATGGCTCGGTGAACCTTGAACCACAATAAAGCCGCTCTCTTGAGCTTGATCACACAAGTAACGCCCGATCTGTTGGAGGGCTTTACCAGCTGGCCCAAAGCCGCTGCGCACGCCGCGACTGAGTAACGCCAAACCAACCAACGAGCAGACTCCGGCATCGCGTCCCCAATCGCTGGACAGAAAGCTGCCATCGGGACTCTGCCGGCTGAGCAATAAGGCCAGCCCTGAACGAATCGCACTATCGACGTCTTTACCGTAAAGCACATCGATATCGGTCCGCGCCGGAAAATCTTCGGCGCGCAACCAGGAAGATGGCCCCAAGGTGAGCGTCGCCATGGCACCAGCACCCAAGGCTTTTATGGCCCGACGCCTTGAATGATGTTCTACGCCCCGCAGCACCCCAGGTTCGCTGACCGAGAATCTCATTGAAAAACTCTCATTTAAGCAGTGCCTGAAAGTAAGCTTCGATTTGTTCTCGATAAGCGGGTAAAAACTGTTCCACCATTCGCGACTGCATCTGCTGACGAACGCGTTCTGGCAATTGCCCCCAGACGCTCTGCTGCAACGCTTTAGGATCGGCTAAATCGACTGCTAGACTGCTGGAACCCCGCGGCGCAGTGGGACGATCATCCGGCACTCCATTGGCTTGCCCTGGCTCGGTCGATGGCTCTACGTCATCCGCGCCCGGTGATTTGGGGGACTTGGCAGCCGGCTGTTGTGACTGGCGCTGCGCTAACTGCTGCCGCTGCTCCGCTGACGACTGCGGTTGCCCGCGCGGTGATCGATTGGGCGGCGGAGTCTCCTCCAATCCCTTTATAATCTCGTCCAAACGGTCAACAATGTTCGCTTGTAACTGCTGCGTCTGCGTAGTGGTCACTCCTTTTCGCAAATAGCCCGCCGCAATCAACATATTTTGGCGTACCGAATTCAGTGGATTCGAATTGCTGGCTTCACCAACATCTTCACCCTCCAAGCCGACTTCAGCGGGCATAGGTTGAGGCCTGGCATTTTCAACTTTCGCAGCAGACTTCGGCTCGGCTAACAAGTCGAGCAAGCCCTCTACCAATTCGTTTGAAGTACCGCCACCTGCCGCAGGTTTATCCGGCGCTTGCCCCCGCGCCGCTGACTCAAGCGGGACGGCCACACAGAGCACACAGACCACCAGTCGAGCCGCTCGAATTCGCGCCATAACACCTGCCGTCAAAAACATGTTCATTGATTATTATCCGTGGCCGCTTCGAGTTCTCGCAGCAGCTTTTCCATTTGCAAACCTAACGCTTGCTGTTGTTGAGAAAGTTCCTCAATGCGCTGCACCCGTTCATTAGCATCCAAAGTTGTGGGGTCAACGTTTAGCTGTAGCGTTTCTTGGTTGATATCGCCCTGCAAGGCTCGCATCAGCTTTAGACTGGCAATCGGTGGCGCCGGTCGAACTGGATTTCCTTGCTCTCCTTGATTCTGTTGGGCCGAGTCCGCCGCGTTTTCCTCTTTTCCCGCGGTCGGACTGTTCTGCATCGCTTGCTCCGCCTGTTCCAATTTTCGCAGTGCGCGATCGGCGGAAGTGGTGGCATCGGGAGAGATGCGGAAGCGCTGCGCGGCTGCCACGGCGCGGGACATATCGGACTCCGCCTGCTCCAAAACCCAATCAAACGTGGGGAGCCGCATGGTCCGCTGCCGGACGTCGCGAGTCATCTGTCGCACCGCTTCCTGGCGACTGGCGAGTTGCCGTAATTCCTGTTCCTTCGTTGGCCGCTGCTCGCGTTCCAACTCGCCCAATCGTACCAGAGCCGATTCGTAGAGTTTGGCGACCACCTCACGTTGCTGCGTCACCAATTGGGCGAGCTCAGTTGCCAGTTGCACCGTCTGCTGCTCAGTCACCTCCCGTTGGATTTGTTCCGCCCGCTCCCTGGAATCTTGGGCCGCCTTGGTTAACTCTTCGGCTGCTTGGCGAGCGCTGTTCGCGGCGGCTGGCAGGAGTCGCTGCTCAGCCGCACGCGACGCACTGGACTGTGACTCGGACGCCCTGGCCAATTGCTCACCAGTGCGCTGGTCACCTGCCTGCTCAGCACGCGCTTGCTGGCTGCTTGTGGCTTGTTGCAACTGAGCCTGCTCGCCGGCTAACCCTGCTGCCTCTGTGAGTGCGTTCTCAGCCGCCAGTTTGTCGGCCAGCACCGTTTGCGCGGCCGCTAGCTGGCCCAGCTCAGCAGCCGTGGCCTGACGCTGCGCTAATTGGCCTTCGAGGCTGCGCTGCGAAGTACTGCTGAGCTGCTGCAAGGCTTGCCGCAACGACTCGACTATAACCTGCTGGGACTCCGCGGCAGCGGCAAAACGATCCGCGGCAATGTTTTCCGCAGCGACACGCATGCGACTGCTGACTTGCGAATCGGTCAAACCGGCAACCGCTCGCTCGATCTGAGCACTCAGCGTGGCTTGATCCGACGGCATTTCTGCGGCCAAAGCTCTGGCGAGTTTCTCCAGCTGTTCCAACGCTTGAGCCAAGCCTTGCTGGTCGGCCTGCAAACCGGTCCGATTCGCTTGAAACTCCTCTTTGCTGAGCCCCGACAAACGGCGAATTTCCAAGTTGTCCGTCTCGCGACGCAAGGCTTGCTGCTGATTCAATAATTGCGATAGTTCCCGCTCCACCACTCGCAGTGCCTCTGTCTGCGCCAGGCGATCGGTCAGCTCTTGCAACTCAGCCAACGCATTGGTCTGACTGGTCTCCGAATTGGCGAGTGCATCCCTGAACGATTGTTCTGTTTTCAGCTTGTTGGACACCAGCTGGTTGGCTTGATCGAGTGCGGCCTGAGCATCGCGGGCCGCGGTGGCTAGACTGCCGCTGCGAAGTCGCTCGACGCGTTGAGCTAAATCGGCGACGGTGGCTGCGGTATCGCTATCGGTTAATTGATTGTTCGCCAGCAATTGCTGGAGCGTCTTTAAGCTTTCCGCCACACTGTTACGTTCCGCATTCATCTGACGATTTACAGACTGTTGCATCTGAGCCACATTAGCGAGCGCATCGGCCTCTTCGCGCCTAACACTCTCGCTCTGTTGGATAATTTCACGACTGCGCGCGGCCAACTGGCTATTGCGACGCTGGGCTTCGGTGATGGCGCGCACTTGCTCCAACAATTGCGATTGGCGACCGGCTATCGACTCCAACACATCCTGCGCATCGCGCACCTCCAAGCTCTGCGGACTACTTTTTCCCAGTTGCCCCAAAGTGTCTGTGGCTTCCAACCAGATCTGCAACCGCTGACCTGCTACCAGCGGCAGTTGGCTATCCAATTGCCACACTTGCTCGACGTTAAACTCGCGACGCGTTGCTGAAGGCTCATCCGAGTTTGACCACAAGGCCCATCTGCCAGGCTCGGTCATATCGGTGTTTTCTATCTGCCACCGCATCGCCACTTCACTGAGTCCCAGATCATCAGACGCTTTTCCTCGCAGGGGGAGTTTTACGTCGCTCGAAATCTGCGCCAGCTCCTGTTCGGCCAGAACAACCGTCGGTGGCGCATCAGCCAAAATCTCCACCGCCCAAATTTCAGGCGAGGTAATGGCCACTCCCGCCACTGTGGTAACTCGGAGACGCCAGTTCAACACGCTCGCAGCAGTGGTTTCATCGCTGACCACAAACGAGAAACTACGCTCATCCTCGTTCAAGTCGATCGTGCCATCGCTCAGCGAGGTGGGAAGCGGACTGGCGGCTGCATCCTGCGAACCTTTGGCTTGCGCTAAACCGCTATCGGCATAAGTGTTTTGCCGAACGACCTCGACACTTCGAACCGCCTCCGCAAATTGCCCTGCAAATGTCACGCGACTGCGCGCTAAGACTTGGATGCGATTACCAACAATTTCCATGGGCGGACGACCCGAATAGGCAGGCGGATCGACTTGAAAGCGAAAACTAGCAAGCTGCGGTGGCTGCGCTACGTCAATCCGCTGCCACGGCATAGTGCGATCTGCGCCGCCCACAGCGCGAATCTCAATGGCCTGATCAATGCTTGGTATGGTCACCACGGCCACGTCCGTTAAATTACTGGCGGAGTAAACAGTGGCCTCTGTGGTTCCCCGCGACGTGGAAATCATGTCCGCCCGACGCACGTAGACATCAATGCGCTCGGGTAACGGCGGCACGCGATCAATGATCTCCAACTGCAACTCTTGACCACTGGCGAGGGCCTTGGGCAAATTGACAAAGGCCAATTGATCTGCTTGCGGCCAAGGTAGATTCGCCCAAGGTTGGAACAATCTGGCCAGGGCCAATCGCGCTTCGTCAGGACGTCGCACCGACGCAGTGACAACCAGGATCATCACCCCCAGCAACAGCCCTGCAGGACGCAGCCAACTGGTGTGGTCCAAATACGCGTTCCACGCAATCGCGGGCGATTGTTTCGACCAATTTTGCAGCACCACTTCACGAAATTGGTTTGAACCAAATCGCGTGTCGGTAGGGGCAGTTTCCGCAAATTGCACCGCCGTCGAGAGTTGTTCGCCTAGCTCAGGTTGGGCACGCTCGATCCACCGCGCTACCTCGATCCGTGTCGGTGAAAACCGCCAGGCAGGAATTAACCAACGCATTGTAGCCACAATGGTCGCGGCGGTCCAAAGCATCAGAAAGAGCACTCGCAAGCCAATCTCTTCGCGCCGTACAACCATGTCCAGGCTAGTGAGTGTTGCCAACATGACTAAGACGGTCGTCAACCACAGCAACCCTCCGCGACAGCGATAACTCCAGCGTGCCAGGTCGACCAGTCCACCGACGCCTGCGAGTAACCGCTGACGAATCGCTTCGGTCGACGAGCCAACGTTCGCTGGTCTACTGGGTGTCGCGGCGTCGCCAGCTCCAGGCGCCGAACCGTTTTGCAATTTCAAAGAATCAAATCCCTAGGTCGACTCATTCCCTGCCACCTCGAACAGTCTCCAGCGTCCTGCTACTCGAATTCGTAACTTCCATCTTCAAACGTCCCTCGATCCCCCTCCGCTTTCCAGCTCAGCCGCTTGGCAGCCGGGTCTTGGGTAATTTTGAGCTTCAGCGTTTCGCCATCGGCCAACTTGCCGCTGCCCGCATAACCGCCTGCAGGATCCGGCGAAAGTGAAATCTCGGTCAACTGCAGGCTCTTTCTGACCTGCGCTTCAACTTCTGGCTGCGCATAGGTGCCCGGATTGGGGCGATTGCAGCCGCCCAGGAAGCCCGTAATCATCAGGCAAGCGGACGCCAGCAACCCACAAGCAATCAAACGGCTAAACATGGACTCTCGGACCTCTCTTTTTGCAGGAATACATGGCTAGAAGGAATCTGGATTTCTGCGATAACTGTTAGTATGGCAAAATCAAAGCGACCTCGGCAGCCCGAGTCATTCACAATCTACCATATCGGTCCAGACCAAGACGGCTTGGCAGTTTCGGCTGCGCTTAAGGGTCTAGCTCCCAATTGTAGCTGGGGCCAAGTCAAAAAATGGCTCCTCAACCGACACGTTCAAGTAAATGGCAATCTGTGCCTAGATGCGGCGCGACGCGTCAAAACAAAAGATGTCGTCAAAGTATGGGAACAGGCGCTTGCCAAACCCATCGAATCCAGTGATTTGCGACTGGCCTATTGGGATCCTTATCTTCTGGTCGTCGAAAAGCCGGCTGGCGTGACCAGCGTCCGGCATTATGAAGAACGCAAAATTTCAACCAAACGGCGGCAATTGCAACCTACCCTGGAAGAGTTGCTGCCACCCGTGCTCGCGAAAGTCCAACATTTTCGCTGGCCTCCACTCCCCCCCAAGGGCATGAATCGCGGCCGCAAGGAAAGCAAGCAGCAGTTCGGCACGCAGCACATCCAAAACTCCAAGCTGCTGCCGCCCGAATTGCAGGTCTTTCCGGTCCACCGCCTCGATCGGGAAACCAGTGGTCTGATGTTGTTCGCCCGCACGCGACTGGCCGAACAGAAACTGGTCAGCCTATTCAAGACACATTCGATCGAACGCGAGTACGTGGGGGTGGCCATCGGGCGCGTAGAACCTCAGACAATTCGGAGCACGCTGGTGCGAGATGTCGGCAACGGTCAACGCGGCAGCTCCATGGATTCAGAGGATGCTACCGGCCAAGAAGCGATCACGCATATCGTCTCCGTCGAACACATCCCGTCGTCGACGAACGAGACAGGCTATTCGCTCATCCGCTGCAAACTGGAAACGGGGCGGACGCATCAGATTCGCATCCACCTCGCCGAGGCGGGTTATATGTTGTGCGGCGATAAACTTTACAATCGCTCCGCGACTGGCCAATTGATGGTCGATCGCACTCGGGCTCCGCGACAAGCTCTGCATTCGGACCGCTTGGCCTTCAAACATCCGTTCACGGGTGAAGACCTCGAGTTCCACATGCCCATGCCTCGCGATTTGGCCAGTTGGTATTCGAGACTGCGGCAGGCAGACTCGACCTCGACCAACCACAATCTGGCCACGTTAGATGCTGCAGTCAACCCACAAGGCTCCGGCGATCGGGATGTCAACGCTGAACAGGCTCCCGCCGATGAAGAAGAGTAACTCGACCACAGCCACGTCGGCAACCGTGCTGGCCGCTGCGGCTAAATTGCGTGACCGTGTCGACGAGCTTGATTTTTCAACCACGATTCCTTGGGTCTACAATCCGCTGCGCTACGCTTGGGCAGCACACCAGCAATACGTGCAGCGTTATGCGCGGTCCGCCACGCGCACCTTGCTGCTGGGCATGAATCCTGGCCCCTGGGGTATGGCGCAGACCGGTGTCCCCTTTGGTGAGGTCAACATCGTTGTTGATTGGCTGAAGATTGACGCGCCCATTGGCAAGCCACCTGCGGAACACATCAAGCGTCCCATTGAAGGGCTACAGTGCCGACGTTCGGAGGTCTCGGGCAGACGATTATGGGGTTTATTTCGCGAGCGGTTCGAGAGCCCGGCAAAATTTTTCGAGAACCATTTCGTCGCCAATTACTGCCCCTTGGTGTTTATGGAAGAGTCGGCTCGCAATTTGACACCTGACAAGCTACCCGCACTCATGCGTCAGCCGCTGGAGGCCATTTGCGACGAGCACCTGAGTGAATTGGTCGAGGCACTTCGGCCTAAGTGGGTCATTGGCGTAGGTGGCTTCGCCGAGGACTGTGTCAAACGCGTTTTAGCCGCTCGTCCGCCGCAGGGGTTCGCCGTTCAAACGGGGCGGATTCTCCACCCCAGCCCCGCCTCACCCGCCGCCAATCGCGACTGGGCCGGCACCGCCTCCCAACAACTCGTTGCGCAAGGCGTGTGGAGCCAGTAGCGGACGACGTCCTCGCTTTTGCGCATCGTACCGCTACGATGGATGTTCCCAACAAACCAATCCGCTCCACTATTCATCGAGGAACAAATGAAAACGATTCCATTGTTAGCTATGGTCATCGGCGTGACATTACTGCACTGTCCATCCGCCCAACCCGCTGAACCCGCACCGGGCAAGCAAGTGGAGCAAAGCTTCAAATGCTCCGACTCGACCGAAG
>JBBQRC010000035.1:0-14473 GCA_038215215.1 Pirellulales bacterium | reverse complement strand
TCCCAGCCGTCGTGACCTTTTCCGAGCTTCAGTCCGTCAAGCGTCAAGCGGGACGTTTGGTGCGGAATAATCCAATCGACGTCGTCCGCGCGCAAACCGATTTGCCTACAAATCGCTTCGGCATGCAAGCGACCGTGCCGCGCGCAGGTGTCCGCCAATCGCTTCATGTCAGT
This sequence comes from Pirellulales bacterium, assembly GCA_038215215.1. Classification (GTDB taxonomy): domain Bacteria; phylum Planctomycetota; class Planctomycetia; order Pirellulales; family Pirellulaceae; genus Aureliella. The sequence goes on along the minus strand of JBBQRC010000035.1, from coordinate 14,300 downwards.
GATCATGGTGATCCCGCCATGTGTTTGGTCGGTTGGACCAGCCATGCAGCAGCCGCTATAGCTCCCCAGACTGTACAGCTCCAGCGCCTCAAAGCCGGCTTGATCATCCGCACTACGTTCCAAAATCACAGCGGCTCCTGCATCCCCCACTGTCAAGCAGGCGAGTCGTGGATCGGTTTCGCTGGCAATCTCTTTCTGCGCCGTTTCGGTAAGCGGTGTGATGTATTCGCCACTGACAACCATGCCGCGTTGAATACAACCCGATTGGATCAACGCGTCCACTATGTAGACGCCAGTGAACATGCCGGCACAGGCATTGGCGATATCGAATACGAGTGCGCGGTGAAAACCAAAATGCTCACGCAAACGAATCGATGTACTCGGTTCATAAATCCAAGTTTGGTTCGCCGCATCGCATCTCGCAATATTGGCGCAGATCAGCAGATCAATATCGCCAGGGCTGTGACGCGAGTTGGCAAGACAACGCGCCACCGCCTGCTTGGCAAGGTCAATCGCAAACTCAGTATCGCCGGCTACACGGCGCGACTCGATCCCAGTAACCCACTGTAAAGGAATCCGTGGTGGTCGAACACACTTGGCCAAAACCTCCGACGTGGAGACGATTTTGGCAGGCAGGTACACGCCGAGACTTTCGATAATGGTGCGCATGGGGCGTTTCATGTTGGTGTCGGCAACTCGTTATCACTCGTTGCGCATAGCCACTTGTGCAGTCGCCGCATTCCCTCTTCAAACTCGACCTGAGGAACATAACTCAAGTCGTGTCGCGCAGCGGTCAGATCGAACCAATGGGAGGTTGCCAACTCCTGGACTACAAAACGAGTAATCACCGGTTCCGTCTCAAGCCGCAAACTAGCGTGAATGAATTCGAGGATGCCAGCGAGGACATAAGCGACCCGAGGCGAGAGCGAACGATCGACAGGGGGCAACTGGGCGGCGGCCAGGATGCGATGGATTAATTCCCGTAACGGCCGTGGATCTCCGTCGCTGATGAAATATGCCTTACCCGCACAGGCACCAGGGACAAGCAACCGGTCCGCAGCCGCCAGGTGCGCGTCGACGGCGTTATCGATGAAAGTAATGTCGACCAGATTGTCACCACGACCAATCAGTCTCAACTGGCCGCTGCGGGCGCGGTTGACGATACGCGGTACGAGATGTCGGTCACCAGGCCCCCAAATCAGATGCGGTCGGAGCGCTACCGTTCGCAAACCCGCGTCGTTGGCAGACAGGACTTCACTTTCTGCCATTGCTTTGGTTTTGGGATAATTGCTCAAAAAGTGCTTTGAATAGGGGGCGGATTCGTTGACTTGGTGACCGTCACCTCCATCAAACACGACGCTCGGCGAACTGGTGTAAACCATGCGTCTGACTTGATGCTGACGACAGGCTGCGAGGACGTTACGCGTGCCCACAACGTTGCAGCGGAAGAAGTCGCGATAGCGTCCCCACACACCCACTTTGGCGGCCGTGTGAAAGACCACGTCGCAGCCCTCTGTGGCAGCAGCAACGGCGTCGTAATTAGTTAAATCCCCGCTGTGATTAACCGCGCCGAGGGCAGCTAGCTCGGGATAGTCGCCGCGCTGCAACGTGTGGACATGATCGCCGCGGGCGAGCAGTCGACGGACGATTGCTTGCCCCAGGAATCCGCCACCGCCAGTTACGAGCGCTGTGATCGAAGTTGCTGCTGAGCCCATTGGCTTAACTTCTCCCTGCCGATTTTGGCGTTATGGCGCGCGTCTACTGGAAACGCAGGATGGAAGAAAATATCGCGTATGCCCTGAGTCTGCTGGAACTGAGCAGCCGTTTGAAATAACTGACGGCGGACTTCAGCCTGATTGATTGCCTGACCTGTATTTTCTAACTCAACACACAAAGCGGGCTGCCGTGATCCATCTTTATTCACTGCCACCAGCGCCGATCGGAAAACGTTTGGGTGAGTATTGAAGATCGCCTCGCAGGGAACTGTATAGTAGTCCCCTGCGGGTGTGACAACCCGCTGGCTTTTGCGACCACAGAACCACAAGCGGTTCAAGCTATCGACATAGCCCAAGTCACCCATGCGGTGGTAAAAACCACCCTCGAAACCACCCTCGAAACCACAGTCGGCTGCTCGAATCTTGGCCAACAGATTCGACTCCGGCCGCCGGTAATACGCCTGAGTGACTACCGAACCGCGAACCACAATTTCGCCTATCTGGCCGGGCTCTACCAAAAGTTCCTCTGACCACCGCTCGATCGGTTCGTCGGTGATCTTGATAATTTGCAAGCTCAAGTCGGCCAGCGGACGGCCTACGCACACCCCCGCTCCCTTTTCGGTAGCTGCGGTTGTTTCCCCCAGCAATTCGTCACTCCCAATCGAGCTGACGGGCAATGCTTCAGTCGCGCCGTAGGGCGTGTGAACTTGTACCCCGCGGCGCAACATGCCGGTAATCCGTCGCAGCACACGCGGGGAAACAGGAGCGCCCGCTGAGATGACGCGCTCGAGCGTTGGAAGATGGACACCGGTCTGTTCTCCCCATCGTCCCAAGCGATCCAACAAAGCTGGCGAGCCGAACATGCCGGTAACCCCAAAATTCTTAATCGCAGCGACGAGCTTGGCGGGATCGGCCACGGCAGGCCTCATGAAATCCATGTCCGCAACTACCAGCGTCGATCCCCACGCCGGACCAAAAAAAGCGAAATGCGGAAAGGTGATCAACTCGCGCTCACCGGCTCGAATTTGAAATGTTTCCGCCAGCACTCGCGCCTGCTCGTTGAACGTGCCATGCGTGTAAACAACTCCCTTGGGAAGGCCAGTGCTGCCGGAAGTAAACACAAGTGCGGCCGGCGTATCTGTTAAAGTTACCGGAGTGTCGCTAGGGCTGGCTGCCAGTCCCGCGGTCCGTAACCTCGGCAAGTCAGTGGCGTCTCGGCCAAGTAATCCCCAGTTGTAAAATCTTCGGCTAACAAAGTTGCGCCGCCCCACGACAATATTAATGCGGACAGTGTTACGCCCCCAGCCAAACACGCGGCGGGCGGCATGCGCCGCGGGAACGCCAATAAACGCTTCGGGTTCGGACTCGGCCAAGCAGCGGGCAACGTTTTTGGGGCCCATACCGGGATCAACACCGACAATGACCGCCCCCAACTTGAACAGCGCAAAGGCCAAAGCGAAAAAATCCAAACCAGGTTTGACCAAAAAGACCACGCGCATGCCAGACCGAATTCCCGCTTCGGCAAGGCCCCGTGCGAATATGTTGCTCTCCTCTTCCAGTTGCTCAAAAGTGTAATGTGCGTAACTGGTACGCCCCGCGTAGTCAGTCCCCTGTGGGCTGAAAACGGCAAAAGTTTGCGGGAATTCCGTTGCGGCGCGCACCAAATGCGCGGCGATGTTAGCCGAGTTCACCGCGGTCATACTTCGGAATCCTCGTCAGCAGACATGCCTGATCGTCCGCTGCGATTTAGAAATTCAGAAACCAGCGGGACGATCTCGTCAGCCGCATCTTCGAGCACATAATGACCAGCATCTTCAAAACGGTGCACTTCCGCCTGTGGTAAGTGCCTCTGCCACACAGTCAAAAAGTCCTCGTCGAATATAAAGTCGCGCAGGCCCCAACAGATCAACGCCGGCTTGTCGGCGAGCAGAGACAACTTGGACTCCATCGCTTCCAAGTCAGGGTAACCTGGGCTGCGGGGGCTGAGAGGAATGTCTTGTACGAATCGCAGCACGCCACGACGATGATTCCAGGAATCGTAGGGTGCCAAATAGGCTCGGCGGACGGCTGGCGGAAGTGGACCGCGGGCCACGCAATTGTCCAACGCATAGGTGCAGAAACCGTTGAGTGCACAGACCAGCAACGGCCCCAGGATGGGCGTACGACAGAGGGCCAGTTGCCATGGAAACCGTTTGCCTGCTGGCATGCGAAAGGCCGCCGTATTGAGAATCACTAACCGACTAACGCGTTCCGGAAAGCGCGTCGCAAAAGCCATCGCGATTGCGCCCCCCCAATCATGCATCACCAACGTGATGTTTTGCTGCAGGTTCAAGTGATCCAGCAGTTTCTCCAGATCGTCTACCCGGCGCGACCAAGTGTAAGCGTATTGTCGATCAGCTGGTTTGTCGGACCATCCCATGCCGATATGATCTGGAACGATAACGCGATGACTTACTCGCAACGCCGCAATGAGTTTGCGGTAATAGAAAGACCAAGTAGGATTTCCGTGCACCATCACTACCGGCGGGGAATCAATCGCCCCTTCGTCCACAAAGTGGAGGCGATTACCGTCAAGTTTCAAAAATTCGCTGTGAAAATCGTAGTCGGGCAACGGCTCCATGCCAAACCACTTCTGATTAGAGACGGACGCGTGCCACCCGAGAAACACACCGAATCCGAGATTTGCACGATCTCTTTAGTGTAACACGCCATTCGGAAACTGCGACGCTCGACTGTGAAATTCAAGGATTCTCATGGCCCGCGCGCAGTCGCGTACGCTAATTCAGTACGCCCAGCCACTGTAGCACTCAGCGTGTTCTCAACCCCGCGGACGGCGCTGCATGCCGCCGCCGGTTGGATTAATCCGCCGCCAAGCTGGCATGACGCTCGGCGCGCAATTCTTCGATCGGACCAACTATGGCGTCGACTTCCTCGCGAAATAAATCTCCTATCAATAGATCGGTCACGGTACCTTTGAGGTGCGGATGTCGCATGAGCAGCTTGCCGAAATTCATCCCATCGTAAAATTCGCAGACCAAACGCCGCATCCGCTGCATGCCCTTCAGATAGTCATCTCCCCAGACACCCAACTTTGCACCGCTCAGATCATTGGCTGCCAAGCCCGCGCAGATGGCATCCGCGGCCACCGCTCCGGACTTAAATGCCAGGAGAATCCCCGAAGAATAAAGAGGGTCGAGGAACCCAAAGGCGTCACCAATCATCACCCAGCCGTCCCCAGCGACTTGACTGGCCTGGTACGAGTACTCCTTCGCCGCACGGACTGGCGCCACCCGTTCGCCACCCGCAATTTTCGGCTGGACACCGGGACATCGCGCGATCTCTTCGTAATAAATCTTTTCGATATCCTTGGTGCCGCGATTGACAAACAAATAATCGAAATTGGCGACCACGCCTACGCTGACCATGTCGTCGTGCAGCGGGATATACCAGAACCAGCCTTTACGATCTTCCAACTGCATCACCAGTGTGGCACCTTCGTCGCGACCGCTGTCTCGCTGTGCACCTTTCCAGTACGACCACACGGCCGCTTTCTTTAGCTCTTGATCCCAGACCCGCAGACCCAGCCGGTCCATCAGCAGGTTGCTTTGCCCAGCAGCGTCGACCACCACCTTAGCAAAGACCTCGCTCTGCTGTCCTTGTTCGTCTTGAATGCGAACGCCCACGGCTTTGGAACCTTCAAACAAGACTTCCAAAACCCGTACTCCCTCATGCACCGAAACTCCCTGTTCCGCAGCGTTGTTAAGCATCATCTGATCAAACTCACTCCGCAGTACTTGCCATGTTTGCGAAGAATCGTGGTCTTTGTTATCGCGGAAGTAAAAGGGCTCAGACAGCTTACCCAGGCCGTTGATAAACTGCACGCTGTGTTTTTTGACAAATTGACTCTGACGAAGCTTATCGATCATCTTCAGCCGGACGAGGACCCAAAACGTTTCCGGGATCAGCGATTCGCCAACGTGGTAACGTGGAAAACGTTCCCGCTCAAACAGCGTCACATCGTAACCTTGCTGAGCGATCAACGTCGACGCAGTGGCTCCAGCCGGACCGCCGCCTACAACAATTACGTCCGGTGAAGAAGCTTGTGCAATCATCAATTTCTCCATTACTTGCAAAAAAAGATCAGTCATTACCTGGCCATGCTTCCGTCGCACTTTCGTGCGGCCGACGCGCGGCTTTCAGCAGTCCGATCAACTGCCTCAATAAATCCCCATCCAAATGCCCCAACTGCCTCAAATGGCATTGGCGAATAGGTTCGTCGAGAAGCTGTAGCAGCCGTTTCCCCTCGCCCGTGATCGTCACTTCGACCACACGCCGATTTTCCTCTCGTCGCAATCGTTCAACCCAGCCGCGATGTTCCAGCCGGTCGAGCAAACGAGTCATGTCAGGAGCTCGGGAAATCAACCGGTGCCCTAAAGCAGATACAGCCAGCCCGGCAGGATAAACCGCTTTGAGCAATCTCAGCGCGTTGTATTGTTGCGAAGAGATCCCAAAGTCAACAAAAACCAACTCCTCTTCCACTTTCAGCCTGTCGTAAGTTCGCCACAACTCGAGGAACGCTTGTTGCTCGAGCGAATCAAATTTTGGTCGCTTACTGATTTGCGGGTTTTCTGTGGCCATGCCCTCATTATCGGTTCAGTATAGAACATTCGTCAAGACGACAGTTGTTCGAACAGGCTTTTGGCGAATTAGTTGCGATAAGGAGGGGACTGTAACGTGGGGTGAGGGGAAACACAAGAATTTTAAGGCTTCAATCGTAACCCGCGACCTAGGTTGGCGATTGAAACATGAGGTGGCCATTGCCCTGGGTACTTAGTTCCAGTTTCGCACTTTTGGGAGTGCTGCGACTTGTCGCAGCTTTCATTTTCAAGCGTGCGCAGCACCCGTGTGTGAATTCTGTGACACACCAGCGGTCGCGACCCGGAGCGAAAACAGCCAAGCGGTTCTGGACTGTTGAAGGAAAGCCAAAGCGGTAATGAATCGCAGCACTCCAAAAAGTGCGAAACTGATCCTTAGCGCGAAGCCAAACTTTCTGCTCCAGTCCTGCCTGCGCGGGCCAGCAGTTGCTTGAAGCGGTCGGCGGCTTCGTCGGTCATCATCTCCGGTTCAATGCGCCAGCCCCAATTGCCATCAGCCATACCCGGCACGTTCATGCGAGTCGAATTGTCGAGCCCGAGGAGATCCTGCAAAGGAATAATGGTTGTACCCGCCGTAGACTCGACCACTTGCGTAACGACTTGCCAATAGGCATCGGGAGCTTTGGAGTCGAGATATTCGTCAAGAATGTCTTCACCTGGACGATGTGTCGCCAATCGCGACTTGATCCAGCCGACTATGGTGTCGTTGTCGTGTGTTCCCGTGTAGACGACGCTGTCTTCAGGGTAACTTTCGGGACGATGGTAACGTCCTCCCTCGTCATCAAATCCAAACTGATAGACGCGCATCCCCGGAAATCCGAGTTGATCCCTCAACTGGTGGACTTCGTCCGAAATCATACCCAGATCTTCGGCGACGATGGGTAGTTCACCCAATTGGCGTCGAGCGGCGATAAACATCGACGCACCTGGCCCCTCGACCCATTTGCCCTCGACCGCTGTGGCTGCACTGGCAGGAATCTCCCAATACGCTTCGAAGCCGCGAAAGTGGTCCAAGCGGATCGAATCGTAAAGTTTCAAACTATGACGGAGACGCTGCACCCACCACCCGTAGTCGTCTTGTGCGAGCACATCCCATCTATACAAAGGGTTGCCCCAGAGTTGTCCGGTTTTGGCGAAATAGTCAGGTGGCACACCAGCCACCACGGTCCGCTTTCCTTGCTCGTCCAGATAGAAACAACTCTGATTGGCCCACACATCAGCACTGTCGTAAGCAACGAAAATGGGAAGATCGCCCAACAGGTCAACGTGCAGTTCGTTGGCCAAGCGCTTGAGCGCCCACCACTGACGATGGAACATGAATTGAATGAATTTTTCCTGGGCAATCGCTTGGGACAATCTCAACCGCCAACGTTCGAGGGCAGTTGGCTCGCGCTGAACCAGTTCCTGCGGCCAACGACTCCAATCCGCAGTCCCAAAATTATCCGCCAGGGCAACAAACAACGCGTAGTCTTCCAGCCAATCCTGTTGCTCTAGGCAAAACTGGTTCAGGTCAACCTGGAGCGGATGACGACTGCGTTCAAATCGCTGAAAGGCTAGCTTCAGAAATTGCGTTTTGAGCGGTATAACTTTACCGAAATCTACCGAAATGTCACTGCACTTCGGGTAGCCGGAGAAATCACTTTCACTTAGCAAGCCATCGGCGACCAGATCTTCCAAGCTGATGAGCAGTGGGTTGCCGGCGAAGGCCGACAAGCCCGAGTAAGGTGAGTTTCCGGCAGCAGCAGGGACTAGCGGTAACACCTGCCAGATTTCTGCACCTGCTTGACTGAGTAATTGAACAAAGCGTCGCGCGCGGGGTCCAAAATCGCAAATTCCAAAACGACTCGGAAGCGAAGTAATGTGCAGTAGCAGTCCAGCGCGACGCGAAAAATGCATGATATCCAGTCTTAGCAAAAATAGCTTCGGCAGTAATCCACTCAGCTTAGCCGATCGCCACTTTTTTCAAAGTGCAACCGCCAGCGAAGTCAGTCGTAATCTCACTCATAATGGGGCAATAAATACAAATCCGCCACCACGGGCGTACGCACTTGATCGATCAAGTCGTACCTCAGGGCCTCCGGCAGCAGCGGACGGAATCTCGCCATCGCCTCCCGCGGTGAAAATCTTTGCAACATGATTTCGAGCTCGCCCAACACACTTTTCAACTGATCCGTTTCGAACTCATCCAGATCCTCGTAGAAGCCCTGGACGCGATCAAACAAGAACGAACTGCGGCTAGCATCATAGACGGCGAAGATATCTTCGCCGTCATCCAACTCCATGACCCGCACCGACTGAGCCACTAAAAATTGCTCAATCGCTTCTTGCCAATTCCACTGAATCTCGTCGACATCCACCGACGCTAGTCGACGACCGCCAAGGGCTGCCTCAAGCTCATATCTCATTAGGCCGCCATGCGCAATGCGAGTGTTCATTTCGGCAGCGTGCGCCTCTTCGAAAAATCGCTGTATGCCGTCGTTTGGCACCGGCAAAACACGATTTTCCGCGACTAATGTACGCGCACAATCAAGCATCTTGGATAGGCCACGAACGCTAGCTTCAAAGTCATAGTTAAAGTGTCTGCCAACGGCTCCTTGCGGTAGCGGAATGGTATCCGGCGGCGGGTTGCTCACGCCCCCACGCTGCCCGGCTCCCAAATCAAAACAAAATTCGACGTAGGGCGTATTCCCAAAATCGTCTTGTCGGATGGCCGCAACCAACAACTTGTCGCTGCTGAGATAAACTCGCAGGCGTTCGTTGGCCATCTCCACTAATTCAAAATCACCTTGTAAGTGAAAGTCGTGTCGAGCCAGCCAAACCGAAATACGGTCGACCACTGCGATGTCGATCCAACGCACGGCATTGGCCGGAACCAAATGGATGCGCATCGGTGGGACGTCTGCCTCCCATCGATCCACTGGCTCTGAATCGTCTTCTCCGATCAAGTGCGATCCGACGGCGTCGATGGTTCTTCCACGTGCGTTTTCAAGCTCTTCAAATTCCTCCAGCGAACGCCGCACCCGTTCCGTAACCCGGCGCACCAAGAGGAGGTATAAGACGACGATTGCCAAAATCCCCAGTACGACGACCGCTCCGATGAAAGCTAGAACTGAGAAGACAATCTTGAAAAACAATGTTTCACCCGATCTAACTTGAGTATGTCCATCGACATTCAACTATACTTTTGAGGCTACGGCCACAAGCATTAGCCTCGCGCCTGCAGCCCCGCCCTCCCGACCACACTTGCCTCCCCTGAAGTCTACCGCGTACGCTTAGTGTAACGAATTTGCACAGGCGGTGCAGATCTCAAAAATGTTAGACATCGGGAATAAAAGGATCACGAAAAAATGGGATGGATAGTGAATATTTGCCGCCTGAATTTCCGACAGCACACGTTGGCCTGTGCCGTGCTTAGTTGGATCGTGGGGACTTTGGCGAGCCAAGGATTCGTGCAGTCAGCCGGGGCTCAAGACACGGTCGATAAGGACTACGCAGGGGAGTTGCCGAGAATTCCGCCGCGCAGCGTTGCCGAGGCGCAGCAGAGTTTTTCTCTCCTGCCAGGTTTCGAAATTGAGCTGGTCGCCGCGGAACCGCTCGTCACCGATCCGGTCGCCTTCGCTTTTGACGCTCATGAAAATCTGTTTGTCGTGGAAATGCGCGATTACAGCGAGCAGGAATCTGAACGACTAGGCAGTGTCGCCTTATTGCGGGACACGGACGGCGATGGCCAAATGGATCAGCGCACCACCTTCGTCGAGGGACTCTCTTGGCCGACCGCGATTTGGAATTGGCGCGACGGAGTGCTGGTTGCAGAACCGCCCAAAATCACGTGGTATCGCGATACGGACGGCGATGGGCAGAGCGATCAAGCCGAAGTCTGGTTTGACGGTTTTCAGCGCTCCAATGTGCAAGGGCTCGTGAATAGTTTGCGCTGGGGTGTGGATGGATTCATCCACGGAGCGACGAGCAGTTCCGGTGCCGATTTGACGCAACCGCAGGCAGCCAACAATACTTCCCTGGCACTCCGCGGTCGCGACTTTGCCATCGATCCACTTTCCAAATCAATGCAGCCCGAAAGTGGCGGCGGTCAGCATGGGATGAGCTTCAATCGCTGGGGAGATAAATTTGTCACCAGTAATAGCGATCACTTACAGCAAATCATCGATCTCGACGGATGGCTGGCGCAGCACTCCGGCGGCGTAGCCATTCCCAGTTTGCGTCGTAGCATTGCGGAGGATGGGCCGCAGGCAGAAGTGTATCGCACGAGTCCCGTCGAGCCCTGGCGGATCGTGCGCACCCGCTTGCGCATGAGTGGCGTGGCTCCCGGTGTGGTGGAAGGGGGTGGCCGAGCCGCCGGATATTTCACTGGAGCAACCGGTACTTGGATCATGGATGCCGAAGCCGGTTTCGGACTTCCCGGATTCGACACCGCCCTGGTTTGCGATGTGGGCAGCAACTTGGTGCACCGCAAGCAACTTCGCTCCAACGGCCTGTTCATGACGGCGAACCGCATCGATGTGGAAACTGAATTGCTACGGTCCGACGATACCTGGTTCCGGCCAGTTCAGTTGGGTGACGGCCCGGATGGCGCGTTGTACATTGCGGACATGTATCGCGAGGTGATCGAGCATCCCAAGAGCTTGCCGCCGATGATCAAGCAGCACTTAGATCTGACCAGCGGACGCGATCGCGGTCGCATCTGGCGGCTGAAGCCCACAGTGCTCGCCGCGACACAACCAGCCACCGCCAAAGTTCCCGCCGACTGCAGTGACGCCGAATTGATCGTTCGCCTAACGCACCCCATCGCTTGGCAACGACGTTTGGCTAGCCAGTTGTTGGTCGAGCGGGATGCCAAGTCGCAGTCCACGGCACTGCAGTCCACGGCACTGCAGTCCACGGCACTGCGCGATACGGCGCTGCGTGATGTCGTGAACCAAGGACCCCCAGAAGCTGCCGTACTAGCGCTGCATGTCTTGTTTCGGCTCGGCCAGCTTGATCAAGCGACCGTCAGAGTCGCGCTCCAGGCAACCAACCCTCACGTTCAAGCTCACGCGATTGCACTCTGTCGTCAAGCAAAACTACAGCAGGAAACCGCTGCGGAGCTCAAGCAGATCGCCGCGCGCCCGAGCACCCATCGGGTACAGCTCGAATTGGCTTTGACGGCTGCCGAGCTGACATCTGCGGATCGCCTCGACGTGCTGCAGAAACTGATGGTCGCCAAGGACCCGTTGGTCCGAGCGATTATCGTCACAGCCGCCGGAGCAGCGACCCCGGAGCTGATGGCGAGCGAACTGGTTTCCGCGGCCGAGCGCCAGTCGTGGCTACAACTAATGCTCCCCGCCTGGTCGAAAGCAACCGAACCTGCCGCCAAGTCAGCCATTGCCAATTCGATCCGCGACGGTCTCGCACAGCAAGCCGACGCGTGGTTCGCTGCCCTGCGGAGTTTACCTTCAGCCGCCGACGCACAACGTCTGCTCCGTCTGCTGAATACCGAGACATACGCCGCAGTCATGCAGCGTCTCGATGACCAAATTGTGGCTGCCAGCGAACATCTGCCGCGATCCACGGTCACCTCCGTTGCGTATTTAGGGTTATTGACGATCGATCGCCAACGTGAGTTGGCGGCCAATTTGTTGGTCGCCGCCACGCCCGAAGAAGTTCAAATCCAGACCATCGATTCATTAATCTGGTGCGATGCAGTCGCCTCAAGCAAATTCTTGCTCAGTCGTTTTTTTGGTATGACGCCAGTGCTCCAGCGCGTCACCCTGAATGGTTTGATGAGCAATCGGCAAGTGCTCCCCAGCTTGGCGGAGGCCCTCGAAACTAGGCGTATTCTCACCGCGCAAATCGCCCCCGACGTACGCCAGCGCTTGCTCGACACCCACGACGCCGCTCTCAAGCAACGTTTTGCGAAAATCCTGCAAGCGGTTTCGGCAGATCGCGTAAGCATCATCGAGCAGTACGCCGACAAACTTGAATTGCGCGACCAAACCAACGAAATCGAGGCTGGTCAAGCCATTTTCGCTCGTGTTTGCGCGCAATGCCACCGCTTGAACGACTTGGGTAACGATGTTGGCCCTCCACTGAAACAATTGGCGGACAAAAGTCCCCAGCAATTGCTGGAAATCATTCTTGATCCGAACCGTGAGGTGGACCCCAAGTACGCAAGTTACACCGTCTTGCTCCGCGACGACCGCGTGTTCGCTGGCATTATCAGCGAAGAGGCTGCTTCGCAAATTGTGCTCGCCGAAGCGGGAGGTAAACGTCACACTATCGCTCGTAGTGACATCGCACAACTCCGCAGTACCGGTGTCTCGCTCATGCCCGTTGGTCTCGAACAGCAAGTTACACCTGAACAAATGAACCAGCTGATCAGCTACTTGAAGAAGACCAGTAAGTAGTTAATACGGAGCAGAACCAGCCGCTTTTGCAGCACCTCAAAACCAGCGTTTGCGGTGAAAGAAATACAACATGCCGCAGACCGTGGCAACCAACAGCGATAGTGCAAAGGGGTAGCCATACCGCCAAGTCAGCTCCGGCATGTTCCAGGGCGATCTGGTATCGAAGTTCATACCGTACAAACCCACGATAAAACTAAGCGGCATGAATATTGTGGAAATCACCGTCAGGACTTTCATGATTTCGTTCATGCGATTGCTGACCATCGACATTTGGAATTCACGCAAGTCGGCGGTTAACTCACGGTAAGTGTCGACCAGATCGAGCAATTGAATCACGTGATCAAAACAGTCTCTCAAAAACACCCGCGTTTCTAGCTTGATAAGCTGCAGATCATCGCGCACCAATTCGTTGACCATATCGCGATGTGGTCGAATCGCGCGACGCAGACTCAGCAATTTGTGGCGCACCTCATGCAAACCGTGAAATTGCGTTTGCGGATCGGACTGACTTAGTTCTTCGTCGTACTGATCGAGCTGATCGCCAATGCTATCGACAATCGGAAAATAGCTGTCGATCACCGAATCGAGTAGCGCGTATGCCAGGTAATCGACTCCACCGCTACGCAAATTGGCACGTCCTGATCGAATCCGTTCCCGCACCGGGTCCCAACTGTCCCCCACTCGCTCCTGGAAGGTTATCAACACTCCTGCTTTCAAGAAAAAACTGATCTGTTCGGTGTTGTAGCCTTCGCCCGGGTTCGAGGCGCGGGCCACGATGAACAAGTGATCCAAAAACACGTCAACTTTCGCGCGTTGGTGCACATTGACGACATCTTCGAGCGCCAAAGGGTGTAATTGAAGCAAATCGCCAAGCTGCGAAATGCTGGTGGCGGTTCCAAGGCCGCTGACGTCGATCCATACGACCGCCCATTTGTCGAGCAACGGTGCAATTTCTGCGACGCGCGTGACCGCTTGCTCATGGACTGCCTGAGGGCTGTAGCACATCACGCGAATGGCAGTTTGCTCCGCATTCGGATCGGTGTGAATGGTCCCAGGAGCCACCCCTATTTTCGACCGTCGCCGCAACTTCATTTTCGCGCGTTGGCGTTTACTGATACCGTTGCCACCAGACTTCATGCTACGAGTGCTCCCACTTATTAACGCTAGTGTACGCGAGTTTAGCTTTACCGGACATATCGAAACTAGGGCCACGGAGCCTGATTCTTTAGCGCTAGTTGGGTGTCGTAGCGAGTTCCTCCGTCAGTTACAATAGCTTTGTCGACGTGGCACACCGGCCCGCGCGACCACCCTCCCATTCCTTCAGGAAATCCTTCCATGGCTTGCCTCGTACCTTCTCGCTCGGCTGCAGGTTTCATTATCTTACGTTGTATCTCAAGTTGTGCGTGGCTGTGTTTGCTCTTGCTTACGGTCATTCCGGCTACCGCCCAACAGGACAGCGATTTTCCTGAAGTGTTCAATACGGAAGCGGCAGGACAGCAACCGCCTGCGGCGGAAGAAATGGTCAAGTT
>JBBQRC010000034.1:0-14561 GCA_038215215.1 Pirellulales bacterium | reverse complement strand
ACTGGCGAGTTCCGCTTCCGCAAGTGCGGTGGGAAGTCGATATTCTTCGCTAATGGCGTCGAGGAATCCCAGCTCCTCGGCGTACGCGACCGCCCGCAGGCGTGCTACGCGATCCTCGGCCAACGCGATGATCTTTTCTCTCCCGCCGGTATCGCCCAGTCGAGCGAGTGCTGCAGCCGCTTCGGTTTGAACGCGCCGATGCGATAAAGCGAGCGCCCGGTTCAGTCGGTCAATCGCGGCGGAGGCACCCATCAATCCAAGGGCGTCGCACAAAGAGACGGTCAGCGAAATACTCTCGTTTAATACTCTTTGAATCGACTCAACGTCACTGCCAAACTTTTTGGGATCCTCCTCCATGGAGCCTAACCGCTCAGTCAGGTTGCCAAGCAGGCGAGAAAGTTCCTCGGCGCGGTCCGTAAATGGATGCGGTGTGATTCGTCCTTGGCGCGTTGCGTAGTTGGCCAAGTCGATGAGCGCTGCCATGGTTGCAGGATGCACAAAACCAGCGTCAAGTCGATCGAAAAAAAGCGCGAGTAGACTCCCTTCGAGTTGCCATAGGGGACTGAGGGCGATGGCAACCGCCTGGGGCTGTTCAGGAGGATGCTCGACCAGTTCGGCGGCCAGAGCATCGATCGACTCCTCGTCGTGCTGTACTGCCAACATCTGCAAGCAGTGGGCGGCCGCGATAGCGTCAGCCTCGGACATCATTTGGCTCAGACGGACGAGAATTTCAGGAGCAACAGTAGCCAACTCAGGTGAGTCCGCGCGTGTGATCGCAATTAACTGGGTTGCGCACTGCTGCATCAACTGTCGCAAACTGAGGGGTTGCGCCTGCAATTGGTCGAAATTGGCGGAAATCACGTTCAGCAGGGTTTCCAATTCCTCGCCACTGGCTTGGCGTAGGCCGGCAAGCACTGCCGCTGGGACATCCCCAGCGCTAGAGTTTCCTAACCAGCGGTGTGTGGCTGATATCAAATCCGGAGGAGAACCTGACACGATGAAAAAATCCTAACTACTGCTGTTGTTGAAAGAAAAAGCCAATCCGTCCCCCTTCGCCCGATGCAGTGCCTGCACTGGGCAAGCTGCACTGACTGCATAGGGCAAACCTGAGCAGGCGGAACGCCAGCCGTACGAATACAAAAGTGGATTCTATCAAAAACGATAATTTGTGCGGACCGAGCGACATGAATGGGCCGCCAGCCATGAAAAGTACTTGAGGAAGCGGATATCGTCGCTTTTTGGTAGTTACGAAACGCCGCTCAGCGGTTAGACTTTGTACTATACTTATGGCAACGAATAGCACATATTAATGACTTCAGCGCGTTAGAGGCAGGACTTTTGTAATGTGAACTGACCTGCGAGACGGCTGTTTGGACACGCGAAGACATAGGACTTTATGCAATCCAATTTAATGGAAATGGAACCCACCACGGAATCTGCGACTCCCGCCCCGCCCGAAATTACTTCTTTTGAGCAACTTGACCTGTCGCCGGTGATGCTTCGTGCGCTGAAGAAGTTGGGTTATGAAACACCATCGCCCGTACAGGCTCAAGTGATTCCACCGGCGCTGGAATCCTCAGACATTATTGCCCAAGCCCGAACGGGGACGGGCAAAACGGCCGCCTTTGGCATACCCATTCTGGAGCTGCTCGATCCGCTACGAGAAACTCGCAATCCACAAGCGTTGATTATGGTACCGACCCGCGAATTGGCGGAGCAGGTCTTCCAGGAGATCGAGCGTTTGGCCCAGGGTTGTCCTACCGCCCTGACCGTGCTGGCAGGCGGCAAGCATATGCGCCGTCAGATGCAGCAACTGTCCGACGGCACGCAGATTGTGGTCGGCACACCTGGTCGCGTGATGGACCATATACAACGTGGTACCTTTAGAACTGACGACCTTTGGTGCGTGGTGCTCGATGAGGCGGACCGCATGCTAGACATTGGTTTCCGCCCGGCGATTGAGCGGATTCTACGTCGGTGTCCGACCGATCGCCAGACCATGCTCCTCAGTGCCACCATGCCCACGGGCATTCAGCGGCTGATCGATCGCTATCTGCAAAACCCAGTTCGCGTTAATTGCTCTACCGGCAACGTATCGGTGGAGACGATTGAGCAACGCTATTTTAGCCTCAGACTGGATGAGAAATTCGATACGCTCGTAAAGCTTTTGCTGCGTGAAGAGCCCAAACAAGCGATCATTTTCTGCCGCACCAAGCGGGGGACCGATCGACTCTGCTTGGAACTCCAGAAAGAATTCCGCCACCATGCCAGCATGGCCAAAGTTAGGCTTGATTGCATTCATGGCGATATGAATCAACGCGATCGCGATCGCGTGTTTCAGTCGCTCCGCGATGGCACTCTGCAGATCTTAGTAGCGACCGATGTGGTCGGTCGGGGTATCGACGTCTCGACCGTTTCGCACATCATCAACTTTGACATTCCGCTGGACTGTGACGACTACGTGCACCGCGTCGGGCGAACGGGTCGGATGGGACGCGATGGGATCGCTTTCACGTTTGTGACGGCTGCCGAGGGCCCGCAGTTAACCGCCATCGAGCTGAACATCAACCGACTGTTGATACGCGATTCGATCGAACATGGGCCAGAAATGCCAGCAAGTTCATCGCCCCGCCCAGTTTTGGATGTTGCGGAAGTCGACGAGGATCTCGACGTGACTGATGACGGTCAAGAACTTGAACCGGCGGCTCCCGCCTTGCCTCCGCGTGAGTTCGGTGTTGCGTCGACCGGACCGACCCAAGACCAGCCCAAGAAGCGACGCTTGTTCCCCGTGCGGAGAAAAAATCCCGAGCGGGTGGCGAAACTAAAAGAAAAGCCTGAGTAACACGACAGCCTGAATCGCCTTAATTTATTCGTTATGCCGGAATTCGATGTACTTAAGCTGGAATTGAAAATCTCACGCCATCAGTCAATCTTTGGATACGGCGGCGGGATCATTCTGGCATGGCATCATGCATCGACGCGAAGGGGATTTTTGGAACGCTAATTATTGGTTCCGGCATGTTGGTCCTCATCCTGTTTTCCAGCAACTTGCCGAGCAGCTCGAGTCCAAGCGTGGGGCCATCGCATTGAGCGATTTGCCAGTCAACAAGCTGACTCAGGCCAACACGGTGGCCGCTGCGTTGGTCGACAGTTGCGAGCGCGCGCGGGCAGGGAATCCTACGATGGTTCCTATTTTGCGACAATTTTGCTGGCTGGAATGGCAGTTTCTTTTTCTGCATGGCTGGGACAACTAGTCGCCGCCAACTAAAGTTGTAATATGCCCTAGACTTCGGGTAGACTTTGGCACCCATTTGGCTCGACCCGCGCTTTAGATATCACGCATATGAACCTAAAAGACCTGTATTCGTCCGATAAATGCATACTCTCTTTTGAACTGTTCCCGCCCAAGACGGACGCAGGCTTGGCTGAACTCATGAATGTGGTCGGCCAACTGGCGGTTCATAAACCGGATTATTTCACCTGTACCTATGGTGCGGGGGGCTCGACCCGCGGACGGACGATGAACATTGCGGCCAGCGTGCGGCAGCAATACGGTATCCCCGTTGCGTCGCACTTGACCTGCGTCGGCTCGACCCGGGAACAATTGCGCGATTATCTCACCGAGGCCAGCGAGGCGGGGATCGATTACATCGTGGCCCTCCGCGGTGATCCACCTAAGGGTGAAAGCGAGTTTCGCGCCGTCGAAGGGGGACTCAGCTACGCCAACGAATTAGTAGCGATGCTCCGCGGCGAGTTTCCACAGTTTGGGATCGCCGTCGCTGGCTATCCTGAAGTGCATCAGGAAGCACCCAATGCCGAAATCGATCTGCTTAACCTGAAACGCAAAGTGGACGCCGGCGCGGATGCGGTGATTACCCAGCTATTTTACGACAACGACGATTTCTTCCGTTTTCGTGATCGCTGCGATGCGGCCGGTATTACGATTCCAATTGTGCCCGGCATTCTGCCCGTACTCAGCCTCGCGCAGGTGCAACGCATTGCTTCGCTGTGCAAAGCCAAGTTGCCAGCAGCGTTTGTGGAAAAACTCGGCCGACAGGCTGACGAGCATTGGCAATTTGAGGTGGGGGTTGAGCACGCGCGCCGCCAGTCCCAAGAGTTGCTCAACGCTGGCATACCTGGCATCCACTACTATGTTTTAAACAAGTCTTTGGCGACCAGTTTGATCATCACTCAAATCGACGGTTTGGGTCGCGCAGCTCAGCCGGCCTAAAGGCGCACAGGCTGAAGTTGCGCTAGTTGCGACAACCTGGTTTAGGTTTGGGACAACGAGCTCAAAGGCAACTTGCCGGCCCGATTTGCCAGCGAAATTTGCCAGCGCAACTTGCCAGCCCAATTTGCCAGCGAATCGGCGCGTTAGTCTTGGACTCCTGTGGCCCTGCGCAGCAGATTGTGTGTGATCTGTTGGACCCTGTCATCGGGGCCGTGTGGACGACTCCAGTGCGACCAGGGCAAGGTATGTCCAGGTGGATGGCTCAAGCCTTGAGCCCAAAAGATGGTGGATGCGTTAAAGACAAAATTGTTCTTAGGGCCGGGGTAGATTGTCGCCGCCCACTGCTGTGCGTTCACCCCTCCCTGCCAGGCTGTTCCACCCGCAACCACAGTGAGACCCGGGATGGCTGCTGGGTTACCGTGATATTCCCAACCGATCAAACCAGGAATCGCATCGCCGTTTTTCATGCCGGTGCCTGTGAACATCCAATGTTCCGCTTGCGTGACCACCCAATCGCCACCGCCGTTGACCGGCTCCACGTTGCGAGCGCCCATTAAGAATCCTTCGTCGGGTCCTCGATGCGGGAAGGGACCATGCTCGCGCTCGCGGTCTGCGGCTGCTTGGGTGTCACCGCCATAAGGCCCCCCGCGAAAGATGATGCGATTGGCGATGCCGCGCGCACTGTCGCGAAAAGGTGTGACCCAACACACGCTATTGCCACTGAGGAAGAGCAAGTTAACCCCTGCATCGCGCATCGTTTCCACACTTTGAAACTGCCGTATATCCCAGTACTCGTCGTGCCCCACGCTCAGAAAGGCTTTGCACTTGAGTCCACGGTCAGGGGTGAGCATATCGCTGTTGCTGCAATATGCGACGTCGTAGCCGTGTTGCTCAAGCCAAAAAGCGAGCGGAAACTCGAGTGCCAAAAACTGGCCCGAACCGACACTTAACGGATCATTGACGACGCTGGTAAACTGCGCTTCGCGACCATAAGGGCGATCAAAACTCACGTCGGCCCAAGGTCCTTGGTTCCCTTGCGGATGCGTGTAGATCGAAAATTTACTTGGCCAAGTGTTATACGCCTGCCAAGTATTATCGGAACATTGAAAGAGGACGTCTGCGGGACGCGAATCGGTGACAATGAAAATTACATAGCTTTGCCAGTAGGCTTCGTTGCCTTACGGCATCGTAGTCATGCGTCCCAAGTAGACACCACTGAGCCAGTCTTCGGGAATCTGCAGCGACAGGCTGGATTCCCATTGGCATTCGTGCAAATTTTTTTCACCGGGCTGAGGCGTTGGTTGCGATTTCCCCTCGATACGGTCGATCGTTTTCACCAACCGAGCGCCGCGTCCGCCGTAATAACCGAGGCGAAACAATTCGAATTTGAAAGCCCGCGCCGGCGAGGTTGAAACGCAGACATCAATCGTCTCTCCAGCCTGGACACTTTGACGTGAGCAGTATCCCTCGATCCAAGGCGAACGATAATCGCTGCCATCGAGTCGGACGCGGGTCAGTTGCCAATCCTTGGCTCCCTCCCGTCGATTTTCTGCAACGATCGGACTCTCCGCCCGAGCGCCTAGCCCCAGCAAGAGCCCCAGCAGACACCCACTGATCAATCGCAAACATCGAGGTCGCATGGTGTTGTCCATCCAAAAACAGGGTGATCCGTATTCTTGCCGAGCTGGCGTCGAGCTTGCTCAATTCAACTGGCCGAGCAAGGTGGTAGGTCTGTGCAATTTTTGTGGCGCTGTATGAGTTTAATGGGGCGATACTTCGCGGAGCTACTGGCCGCGCTGAAAAATGCGGTAAAAGTCTTGAAAGTCCTAGGATAAACGAGACGTTGAGCCGCAGTGGCGAACATTTGGCAAATTCCGACGGCAGCGGAGGTTCTACAAGCTATGTTTTCAGGCGGCGATGCGCTGTGCTGCGCTACCACCCGAACAATCCATATTAACTGAACTCACGACCCCTCCATGATCAAAAATCTTATTAAGCACAATCAGGTCATCGCGTATGCCGTGACGGTTTTTCTTAGTGCGTTTTTGCTTTTTCAGGTCCAGCCGTTGATGGGCAAATTCATTCTCCCGTGGTTTGGTGGCTCACCAGCCGTGTGGACGACCTGCATGCTCGTTTTCCAATTGCTTTTGTTTGGTGGGTACACCTACGCGCATTTAACCACCCAGTACCTCAAGCCGCGTCTTCAAGTCGGTTTGCATTTAGTCCTCTTGTTGCTGGCGATCTATGCACTTCCCATCGCACCCAGTTACCTTTGGAAGCCCACCGATAGCACTGCTCCTGCGGCCCGCATCATGCTGTTGATGATCTGCTGCGTTGGCCTACCCTACTTCGTGCTGTCCGCCACCGGACCCTTGATACAAAGTTGGTTCAGCCGTACTTACAGCGGGCAATCTCCGTACCGTCTGTATGCGCTCTCCAATGTCGGCTCATTGTTGGCACTGCTCTCTTACCCGTTTTTGGTTGAGCCGGCAATGTCCGTGGTGAGCCAGTCGATGTTGTGGTCTGGACTGTTCGTGGCGTTTGCTGTGCTCTGTGGCTACAGTGCAATTCGCACATCGAAGCGACTCATCGGCCGGCCCACGGAGCAGGCGTCCAGCACGTTGCCCGTCGCCTCCCGCAACACGCAGCGTGGGCCACTTACTTCGGGCATGCTTGGATTGTGGTTTTTGCTGTCCATGACACCTTCCATTTTGCTGTTAGCCAGCACCAATCAAGTTTGTTTGGACATCGCCGTCATACCCTTTTTGTGGATACTGCCGCTGGCGCTCTACCTGCTTAGTTTCATTCTCACGTTCGACAGTGATCGTTGGTACGCGCGCAAACCCTATCTGGCCGCAGCAGTGGTATTGCAGGTTGTCTCGGTTTATTTGGCATCGCGCGGTTCCAACGTACCGATCTCCCTGCAGATCGCCGTTTACTTTGGTGCTTTATTTGCTTGCTGCATGGTCTGCCATGGTGAGTTGGCGGCCCTGCGTCCTAATCCACAACATTTGACGAAGTACTTTCTTACCATCTCGGCGGGAGGTGCCGCGGGGGGTTTGTTTGTCGGCCTGCTGGCGCCGATGGTTTTCGTGGCCTATTACGAATTACAAATCGGTGGCTTGTGTTTCTTGTTGGCTTATCTTTGCCTCCGCCTGCGTGAAGATAACGTCCGGCTGGCGCTGCCGGGTTGGAGCCAACCTGTTTGCATCGCCGCTCTGCTACTAGTGGCAATGGGATGCCTGTCGTATTTAGGTCGGCATCAGCCTAACACCCTCCGCGTTTCACGCAATTTCTACGGTGTCCTCAAAGTCAACCAAGTCGAAAATCGCGAGAATACGAGCGGGCCGATGTTGGAATTGGCACATGGACGCATTGCGCACGGGTCGCAGTTTATCGATGCAGCGCGGCGCAGAATTCCGACAGCGTATTACGCCACCAATACGGGTATCGGTAAGCTCTTGCAACTTTGGCACCGCGATGTACCCCGTCGCATCGGCGTCGTGGGACTGGGAGTCGGCACACTCGCCGCTTATGGTCACTCTGACGATTATTTTCGCATGTACGAAATCAACCCGGAAGTCATCTCCATTGCCACGCAGAACTTCACTTTCCTCAGCGATTCTCCCGCCAAGCAGCAGATCATAACGGGCGATGCACGCCTGTCACTCGAGTTTGAGCCGCCTCAGAATTTTGATGTGCTGGTTTTGGATGCCTTTTCAGGAGATGCCATTCCTATCCATTTGCTGACCAGCGAAGCGATGGACGTGTACATGAAACACCTGCAGGCCGATGGCATATTGGCATGCCACATTTCCAACTTGCACTTCAATCTGAGACCGGTTATCGCTGGACTGGCCGAAAAGTATGGCTTGGGCTGCCGTTTCATAGGCAGCGGCCCAGACGTGGCTTCGGCAGCGCGGCCAGCGGTATGGGCCTTGCTGACAAAAGCACCAGAGCAACTCGCCATGCTGGACGAAGATCCATTGGCCAACCCGCCTCAGGGGCAGCTTATTCGTAAACCGATCATGTGGACCGACGCGCACAACAATCTGCTTGACGTGATCTGGTGAGTCACCCGCCAGCGGCTCGTTTGATTACATCAGTGTTGGGCGGCGAATTTCAACATGTTGTAAAAAGCATCGCGGGCTGTTTCTGCGTCGAGCGCACAAGCAACTTCCATGTTGGTTCGCCACATGCGAGGAATTCGGCGGTCGAAGACGGTCGCTCCCGCCGTCAATTCACCAGCTACTTCCACATCTCCGGCCATCTCTTCAAACTCAAATAACGTCGGTTCGACGATTAGCAAAATCGGCAGCACTGCCTGCAAGGCAATCGTTTCGTGGCCAAGTAATTGTCGAGTTGTACGGAACAGGTGAGGTAGGATTTCTTGCAGCACCGCCCCCACTCGGGTGTGCTTCGGAGGGAGGAATTCCATCAATTCCCAGCCAAATTTGAGGCGATTACATATCTCGAAAGGGATGAGCGACTTGGTCGTCGCCGAGTGAAAAACGGCGTGTGCACTTTGCGGATCAAGATGCATATTGAACTCTGCGGCCGGGGTCACATCACCTAACCCACTGACGGAACCTCCGGTCAGGATCACACGATCGAACATGGGAATGATGGCGGGATCACGACTAATCGCTCTGGCGAGCCCGGTAAGTGGTCCGGTGCAGACAATACTGACTTCGCCAGGAAACGAGCGCACACAGTCATTAATCAATTTGTCGCTGGGGGCGGTGTGTTGACGCGAGACAGGTTCCCAGTGCACATTGCCAAGCCCATCGTCGCCGTGCAAGAGCGTTCCATTGGAGACCGCTGCACCGGACTCTGGGTCCAGTGCCGAACCGATGCGCGGGATTCGTGGTGGGTCAAGTCGCTCCACCAAAGAGCGCACATTCTGGGTTGACTGATCCGCATCGACCGTCCCAGCACAAGCCGTGATGGCGACAACATCCAAACGTGGGTCGAAGAGAGCCAGGGCTAACGCCAGAGCGTCGTCTATTCCCGGGTCGCAATCAATGATAACTTTACGTGCCATTGGGCTTCCTAACGCGTCGACTCGAGCACCGGTGCGATCCCGCAACTGTTGCGGGAATACAACGATTAGCTTCCGCAGTGCGCGACCGATGAGTTGAATTCGAAGGTGCTATTGTGAAGCCCCGCGGACTTAATCGCAACTAGTGGTGAATGCAGTTTACGGTAAGACCCACTCCATGGAACAGGTTCGACTACAGGAAATTGCCGAGCAATTGGCCGCGGGCCACGATTTATCGGCGGCGCAGATGCGCTCCGCCATTAGCGCGTTCTTGACCGGAACGGCCACGCACGAAAGTATGCGGCGTTTTCTCACTGTCCTGGCTCGCAAGGGTGAATCGGTCGACGAATTGGTCGGAGCTTCGCAGGCCATGCGGGACGCCATGGTTCAGATCCCGTCCGACCGGCGACCACTGGTGGATACGTGTGGTACCGGTGGCGACGGTTCGCAGACTTTCAATATAAGTACCGCGGCCGCCATCGTGGCAGCTGCCGCAGGTGCCCGTGTTGCCAAACACGGCAATCGCAAAATCACCAGCGCTACCGGCTCCGCGGATGTCTTGGCGGAACTTGGGATCAACCTCGACTGCGATTTTGGAGTGGTGGAGCGTTGTCTTAACCAGCTCGGCTTGTGCTTTTGTTTTGCCCCTCGATTCCATCCCGCCATGAAGCACGTTGGGGAAGTGCGTCGATCCATCACGCATCCGACGATCTTCAATCGCCTGGGGCCGTTGTGCAATCCCGCCTCAGCCGAACGGCAGGTACTGGGGGTCGGCGACGCCTCGCTCCAGCTTAAAATGGCCAGCGCGCTCGCACAGCTCGGCACGCAGCGCTCCATCGTGGTACGTGGTGAAGATGGCGTAGATGAGGTGAGTTTATCGGCGAATTCGAGAGTCCTGGAGGTGACCGGAGGGCAGATTCGCGAACTTGTCTGGCATCCGACCGACTTTGGCTTGCGCCTCGCGAATCGGGCTGATCTGTTCGCCGACAGTCCGGCGGCGAGTGCTGCGTGCATTCTCGCGGCACTCTCGGGCGAGCTTGGTCCGCGCCGCGATGCCGTGGTGATTAACGCCGCCGCGGCGCTATGGATTGCCGACATCGGTTCGGATCTGCCGACCTGCTCTGCTTTAGCCCAAACAGCCATCGACTCCGGCCGAGCCCTGCAACTGATCACGGACCTTGGGAGTCTCACCAATCTGAAGTGACTCAACAATCTGAAGTGACTCACCGGGCTAAAGTGACCTAGGTTGGCATTCGCTCGGAGTCGGAGGTTAGCCCAGACTTGAGTCCGGTGACGGCGATTTAGGCTGATTCTGCTGTGGAATACCTATTTCTTGGAGACTTCTGACGCCTGTGCCGGATGTGAATGGGGCCGCGGCGGTAAAATGACATCACCGGCAGTAAACCAGAAGCGGATTTTTCTGCTACTGAGTAACATGGAAAGCCAGATGCCAGTGCAGTGGAAAAACGATCGCTGCCCCTTTTTAATCGCATACGAGCTATGTTGGAACACCACCTACAACTGAGCGAGCCCAGCCAAGCATTGGACAATGCCCCGGCCCGCTCGCGACTGTTTCTAGCTGCGTTTGCGTGTGATCCAGATACCTCCATGGAGGAGCGTAACGGCTGGAATCGGGCACTTCAAGCGGCTGAGGATTTCGACGTCACGGTGGCCTGTGGTCCGCATGTCGACAGTGACCTATTGAATAGTCGCATTCCCCAGCACCTCATCGGACGGCTGTCGTTTCATACGATCACGGCCGGTTCCCTGGCAAATTACTGCCTGTCGAAGGAATTGCTCTTCTACTGCGGCTATCGCGAGTGGCATGCCAAGGTCACCAAGTTCGCACGATCTTTACACGCGCAGGCTCCATTTTCGGTGACGCACATGGCCTCGCACTGTGGCTACCGCGAGCCGGGATTCTTATGGCAGCTCGATTGCCCTTTCATGTGGGGACCGATTGGCGGAACTAGCAATTTCCCGATGGCTTATATCAGTATTTTGACTCCCATGGGTGCAGTCTACGAAGGCGCCCGTAATGCGCTGAACACTATTCAACTCCACTACTGTCCGCGCGTCCGCGGCGCTGCGCGGCGATCAGCGGTTGTCTTTGCAGCGAATCGAAGTACACAACGCGATCTCGAGCGGACCACGGGGACAAAACTAGAGTTGGAATTAGAGACCGGACTAGACTGCCCATTCGGCATTCCAAAGCAGCTCACTAGTGCACAGAGCCCTTTAAAAATATTGTGGGTGGGTAGATTGCGACCTTGGAAAGGCTTGCCGTTGTTGTTCCACGCATTGAGCCAAATGCCGGAATCTCAGTCCTATGAAGTGCGCGTGGTTGGCGATGGAGCGAGCAAGCAGGAGTGGATGAGGTTGGCGAAACGATTGAAGATAGCGGATCGCATCAACTGGATAGCCAAACCCGCCTACCGCGAGTCGCTGCATCATTACGAATGGGCGGACCTGTTTGCCTTTACAAGTTTACGGGATACGTCGGGCACGGGCCTACTGGAGTCGCTTGCCGCTGGGGTGCCGATCGTTGGCCTAAATCACCAGGGAGCAGCCGATATCATGACTGATGAGTGTGGCGTTGGCATCCCCGTTTCCACTCCGCAAGAGTCCATTCGTGCCCTGGCACGTGCGTTCACCGAATTGGCCGGTGATCGTCAACGACTACTCCAATTGAGCCGTGGAGCCGCCACACGGGCGCGCAGTTTTAGTTGGACGGAACGTCGGCCAATCGTTCGAGAATGGTACGCGCGGGTGACCAGCCAAAAAGTCCGCGAGTTGTCGCAGTCTGATCCACCGACGTCAATTTGTCACAATTGCGAGCACATTGAGTTCACTTCGCGCACGATTTGAGGCACCCAGCACCGACGTGCGCATCGCTTCCACTGACAGTTGGTATGCAAAGGACCCGTTCATGGCACAGTCAATCAATCGAGCTGAGTTGACCGAGATTATTTTTCGACACAAATATAAAATCGTCGCTGTACCGACGGTCATCTTGCTGTTGACGCTCGGTGTTATTTTCTTTTTCCCACGCATGTACCGTTCCGAAGCACGGCTTTTTCTGCAAATTGGACGTGAAAGCTTAGCGATCGATCCAACCGCCACGACGGGGCCCTCGGCGAATCTAATACAAAACAACCGTGATGAAGAGGTGAAGTCTGCACTGCAAGTGATCATCAGTCGTGGAGTCATCTCGCAAGTCGTCGATCGCCTTGGTCCTGAATATGTCTTGAATGCTGGCGAGGTTAACGGCGCGTCAGGGAATGCCTTCGTGACCGCCTGCAAACAAGGTCTCGGAACAGTGATCAAGACGCTCAAGTCAATTGATCCGATTTCAGATCGCGAGGAGGCGATCATCGAAGTTGAAGAGAACTTACGGGTCAACGCCGAGCGGAACTCGATGGTCTTGGCGGCCACTTACGATTCGGCCGCTCCCGCTGCGGCGCAGCAAATCCTCGGTACGTTGATTGATATCTATCAATCGGAACATCTCCGCATTCATCGCAATGCGGATTCTGGTGCCTTCTTGGCTGACCAACGCGATTTGCTTCGCAGTCAATATCTCGAAGCCCAGCAGCAGCTTAAGAACGCCAAGAACGGCTATGGAGTGGCCTCGCTAATCGGCCGCCGTAGCAGTCTAGAATCGCAATTGCAATCGATCGAATTGAATCAAATCCAAACGCGACAGGAACTGACTACTGCCGAAGCGAAGATCGCTGACATTAAATCTCAATTAACGGCCATTCCCGATCGAGAAACGTCATCGGAGAAAAGCATTCCCAACGAGGGGGCAGATTTATTACGCAAAGAACTTTACACCAATCAGATGCGACTGATGGAATACAAAGCGCGCTTGATTGACACGCACCCGCTAGTAGTAGCCACCAGCCGACAAGTCGATGAAGGCAAGCGGCTGCTTGACCAAGAAGGAGCACTGCGCCAGGAAGTCACGGACGACATCAATCCGATCTTTCGGGAATTGAGCTTGGATCGCCGTCAACAAGTAAGTCTTCTGGCGGGATTAACCGCACGTGCCGATGCACTCAACAAACAGCATGAAGAAATTAGTCAGGCGCTCGAAGATTTTTCGCAGCAAGAAGTGGAATTGGTGCAACTGGAGCACGATGAACAAATTGCGCGTGACAAGTTTCTGCAGTATACCAATAACCTAGAACAGGCCCGCGTGGATGAAGCTCTGGAAAAGAGCAACATTTCCAGTGTGGCCGTGGCGCAAAGTGCTACGTTAGCCGAAAAGCCTGTCAGTCCTTCAAAGAGTTTGGTGGCACTAGGGGGCATTTTCATGGCCCTGTCCAGTGACATAGGCTTGGTCCTGGTTAGCGATAAGCTGAACGACAAGATCCGTACGGAAGCGGACCTAGCTCGGACGTTGGGCTTGCCTGTGTTGGCCACCTTAGACGAAAGCAGCCAGAACCGTCGCGTTTTGCTGCGTTAAAAATCGTAACAGAAATATATGTCGGTCATTTTGCCTGCTTCGTAACATTTAAGAAACACTTCGGAGTTATCCCCATGAGCCTGAATTTGTCCGATGTTACGACGCAGAAACCGGTCAAGAAGGAGCAGCCTTCAAAACTGCGGCGACACAAGTCGACCAAAATCGACGCCTTACTTTGGCGGCTAAAGGCACGTCTTGAACCGCGTGACGATGGTGGCCATTTGATTGGTCTGACCAGCTGCGGCCGTGGTTCTGGAGTTTCCACCACGCTGGCGAACTTGTCTATTCGCGCCGCAGACCAGCATCTTGGCCCTGTACTGCTGATTGATGCCAATACATTGCATCCGCGGCAACATCGTTTGTTCAGCCACAAAGTCAACGTGGGTCTGGCGGATGTCCTAAGCGGCAACACCGCGCCAGCCGAAGCGGTCGTGCAGACCAAAATCGAGGGACTCGACTTGCTCCCCGTGGGTGCTGTGGAGCGGCTGCATATGTCGCGCATCGTGCCTGAAAACCATGTCGAATTGATTCGCTGGGTGCGCACCAACTACAGCCTCATTTTTGTCGACCTTCCTCAGATTTCCGAACTGATGCACTCGCTGCTGTTCGCCAAGTGCGACGACCTGACGCTAGTGGCGATTCGTTCCGATATGGTTCCGCGTAATGTGGTAGTCAGCCAAATTGAGCAGTTGCTCGCTGATGGCGTAAACGTCACTGGCACCCTACTGACACGACGACGACTATTCACCCCGGCCATTTTTCGGCGCTAGATTTTTCGCATGACAGCTACGGCTATAAACGAACACCGCTGCCTATCG
>JBBQRC010000033.1:0-14855 GCA_038215215.1 Pirellulales bacterium | reverse complement strand
AAGGGTTACCTCGGAACCGTCGGAGGTCTGGCCAAAGCTGCTGCGAAGGAGAGGCATAAGGGAATTTTCTGTCATGGATGTCTGAGTGTGGAAGGGCTATCCCAGGAGCAGCATTGTGGTCACTTCGTCGATTCCGCCAAGCGGACAGGTGTCGGTGATTCCACTAACCGGCGCAGATCATTGTTCAATGAACCGCCCGAGGTGATCGCGAGCGAGCTCCTCGAACTGCCCATCGTCCAGCAATTCCAGCGGTGAATAATTCGGATGACGTGACGATTTGTACGGATCATTACTTTTGGTGTTGTAGCAGCAGATGAGTGACCAGCGTGGATCGGGACTGGTGTTTTGATCACTGCGATGGAGCAAATTACCGTGAAAGAACAGACCGTCGCCAGGTTCCATTTCGACGTATTCGACCGGCAGTCGCTGCAAAGCCGCTTCGACCCGTTCCGGATCGGCACCCGTCTGCCCCCCCACTTTCCCATGGTTGATGCGTCCAAAGTGCTGCGATCCGGGAATGACCTGCAAACATCCGTTGGCTCGCGTGGCTCGGTCGACAGCAATGAAGCAACTGCCCATCGTTGGATACAAACAGCCGTAGTCGTACCAGTAGCCGTAGTCTTGATGCCATTCCCATGCCCCACCCACAAACGGTTGTTTGAGCATCATCTTGTGGTGGTAGTGATAGACTTCATCACCTAGCAGAGCGGACATGTTAGTCGCCACGCGGCGCGAGCGCACCACGGCCGCGTACAAATTGTCTTCCAAATCATTGCTGAGCGCCAGCGAAGTGGTGCCACCTTGCGCATCAACGCGGTGGGTTGCGCGGGCGGCAATAAGTTGATCGGCCCGGGCGTAGTGGCTCAGCAAATCGATCTCCGATGGTGAAAACAGACCTGGAACGAGGCTGTATCCGCGCTCGATGAAATTTTGTTTGTCAGATTCAATCACTTGGTGAAAGGTCATGTCCAAATCCTGGATTTTTCCATACAGTTCGGGGTTGCAAAAATTCTAAAGTTTACATTTGCTGGCAACTTGACAAACGGCACAACCGCCTCGTGAGCCGCAGCCGTTCTTGGCAGTTTCGGTACCGCAGCCGGGGCCGCAACCATGTTCCAGTAACTGCGCGAACTGGCTTTGTCGCACTTCGCGCTCGTAGATGTCGACCAGTGCGTCGAGCTCCACTTGGACTTCGGTTGGAACCTCGCTTAGAAAGTGGAAATAGAGGGTCTTGCCGTCAAGCAGAGGTTCGACATCGATCAATAGTGCGGTGACATCGTGATCCTTGAGCCACTGCTGGCAAGCGGCGTGCGACTGGCTGGCAAGTCGCTCGAGGTGCCCCCACAACAGTTCATCTTCGGCGGTCATTTTCCTGAGGATACGACCATCGGCCATTTCGGTGGCTGAGGTGGGCAACTGGGCCGGTGCCAGCACTTGTCCGACCTCGACCCCTCGCTGGGTACGGCAGACAACGCGTGAGCCGCGTCGCAATGGGGTTTCTTCCAGTGGCCGTAACCTGCCGACTTGGCCGAGCACTCCGACCCGCACCAAGTAACATTCGCCTGGTTGCCACCGCGGAGTGGCATCGTTGGCTTCGAGGGCAGGAACTGTGGCCGGCGGCATAACAAACTCGTTTGGGGTCATTCTGTAGGCGGGCGACTTAAACTACTATTATGAACGACTATGGATCGAATAGACAGCCGCCACTTGCTGGGGCGTTTCCCCACTTTAAATCATTTGGAATTTAACGACCACGATGATCCTCAATACCTTGCCGTCAACGTCCTCTGCCCCCTGGCATGCTTTAGCAACTCAAGTCCTCGAAGGCCAGGAAGTCTCGGCGGACCAGGCCGAAGAAATCCTCCGCAGTGCGAATGATGAGCTGTTGGACTTAATCGCGGCCGCGTATCGCTTGCGTCATCAGTATTTCGGAAAAACCGTCCAGCTCTACTTTTTGGTAAACGCCAAAAGTGGGCTCTGTCCAGAGGATTGTGGCTACTGTTCACAGTCAAAGGTGTCGTCGGCGCCGATTGAGAAGTACCGCATGCTGTCGGTCGATCAGTTGCTCGACGGTGCTCGGGTGGCTGCCGAGCGCCAGTCCAAGACCTACTGTATTGTGATTAGTGGGCGGGCGCCGAGTGAGCGTGAGCTGACGGCGGTGGAGACGGTAATTCCAAAGATCAAGGAACAATTCGACCTCAAGATCTGTGCCTGTCTTGGCCTGTTGACACGCGAACACGCGGATCGCTTGAAGCGTTGCGGAGTCGATCGCGTCAACCATAATTTGAACACCTCTGCTGAGCACTACGACGAGATTTGTTCGACGCATACCTATCAAGATCGCGTTGATACACTGGAGAATGTGCGGGCGGCGGGATTGGAGCTGTGTAGTGGCGGAATCGTGGGACTTGGGGAAAAACCCAAAGACTTTGTGTCCATGGCGATGGAGCTCAGGCGGCTCAAGGTCGAATCGATTCCGCTGAATTTCCTGCATGCGATCGAGGGAACACCGTTGCAAAACCGCAATGACGTGACGCCACAAGATTGCTTGCGAGCGTTGTGCATGATGCGGTTTGTCAATCCAGCCAGCGAGTTACGTATCGCCGGTGGGCGCGAGAAACACCTGCGGTCGCTGCAACCACTGGGGCTGTATGTGGCCAACAGTCTGTTCGTTGGTGACTACCTGACCACCAAGGGTCAAGCTCCGGCAGCGGACTATCAAATGATTGCCGATCTGGGCTTCGAAGTGACAACCTAAGTTGTCGTATTAGCAACGCAGACTGGTGCAAAAAATCCGGCGAGGGCAACTATGCAGATCTTTGATGCGCATCTTGATATTGGTCTGAACGGCGTCGATTGGAACCGCGATCAGCGGCAAACGGTGAACGACATTCGCGCCCAGGAGCGATCCTTGGGCATGATCGACAAGGGACGCTGCACTAACACGGTTAGTTTACCCGAGTTGCGTCTGGCGCAAGTGAGCACCTGCGTGGCGACGCTGCTGGCGCGTCAAGAGCAAGAGATCAACCACAGCTTTGGTTGGACTAGCCCGCAGGCTTGTTATGCGATGGCACACGCCCACCTGGCGTATTACCGGGCCTTAGAACGCGATGGTTGGATGCGGATGATTCGCACCCGCACTGATCTGCAATTTCATTTGTCGGAGTGCGAAAAAAACTCCGCGACCACTCCGCTTGGCTTCATTCTCACGATGGAAGGGGCTGACCCTATCCTCACCCCCGAGACGATTCGCGAGTTCCATGAACATGGCTTGCGAGCGATTGGCTTGACGCACTACGGAGCGAATCGATATGGCGGTGGAACGCGGAGCGAAGTGGGGCTGAGTCTGGATGCGATTGCGCTGTTGCGAATCATCGCTGAACTTGGCATGACGGTCGATGTCACGCATCTCTCCGACGTATCCTTCTGGCAAGTTCTGGAGCACTTCCCGGGACGCATTCATGCCAGCCATCAGAATTCGCGCCAGATTAGCAACTGGCAGAGGCAATTTTCCGACGCGCAGTATCAGGCGGTCATCGAGCGGGATGGAGTCGTCGGCATGGCCTTCGACATCATCATGCTGCAAGATGGCTACGTGCGCGGCCAGTCGGCTCGCGAAGTGACCATCGAACGGGCGGTCGACAATATCGACATCGTCTGTCAATTAGCCGGTAACGCGAGGCATGTGGGGATTGGCAGCGACTTAGATGGCGGCTACGGCTGCGAGCAAACCCCCAAGGATCTTGACCGCATCAGCGATTTGCAGCGACTACCCGAGTTGCTGGAAAAGCGAGGTTACAAAGCCGACGATGTGGCCGCGATCATGCATGGCAATTGGCTGAGATTCTTCAGTGAAGTATTGCCGGCCTGACGCGGGTCTAGGCGTATCTACAGTACCGACTATCGCGGGCGCAGGCGCCCGTTACGGGGGTGGGCGATAATCACCGGAGCGGAGGGAGGAAAGGTTTACCTATGTCGGTGTTCAGCGGCTTTCCAAAAGACACACTTAAATTCCTCGACGAGTTGGCGGAGAATAATGCCCGCGAGTGGTTCGCAATTCACAAAGACAGGTACGAGTCCAGCTTCCTGGCACCTTCATTGGCACTGATCGAGAGTCTCAGGAAACCGCTCGATAAAGTGGCTCCTATTTTGCGCGTTGAAGCCAAGAAGATGGGGGGTTCTCTGATGCGCATCTACAAGGATACTCGTTTTTCCAAGGACAAAACACCTTATAAGACCAACATTGGCATTCAGTTCCGTCACCAGGCTGGCAAAGACATCCACGCGCCGGGGATTTACATTCACCTGGCCAACGATGAGTGCTTTGTGGGGGCAGGTATGTGGAAACCTGCTTCGGAGCCGCTGGCCAGCATTCGAAACAAGATCGTGGAATCCCCCAAAGATTGGCGCAGGACGCGAGACAACAAACGCTTCGCATCCTTCTTTACGCTCTACGATGATCGCTTGAAGAGTGCGCCGCGTGGCTATGCCAAAGACCATCCCGAGATTGAGGACTTGCGGTTACGCAGTTTTATTGGTGCCGCACCCCTAACTCGCGGCCAGGTTCAAAGCGTTCAATTGGTTGATTTGATTGTGGAACGCGTGCGGGCGGCCGCGCCTCTGATGACATTTTTGTGCGAAGCGCTCGAATTGCCTTATTAAAAGTTGCTCGCAAGTGGCTCGCAATCAGTGTAAACTCCAGCCAACTCGCCTGCCTACTTCCTTCCTCAGGAGCCCGATCATGATTCAGTCTTCATCCGTCAATTCAGCACCACGCAATTTGCTCAAGCGTCGACGTTTTGTAGCTACGGCGGCTTCTGCCGCAGCCTGGTTGGCCGTGGGGCCGCGGGCGTCGGCGCGGGCGGTGGGAGCCAACGAGCGGTTGCGCATCGCGGTGGCAGGTTTGAATGGTCGCGGACAAAGTCATATTGCTGGTTGGCTCGGCCAACCCAATGTCGAAATCGTGAGTGTGATTGATCCCGATCAACGCGTACTGGGTAATGCCATCAAGGTAGTGCAAGAGAGTTCGGAGGGAAAATCGAACCCGACTGGGATGGCCGATGTACGGCGAGCGCTCGAAGACAAAACTTTGGATGCGATTTCGATCGCCACTCCCAATCACTGGCACTCGCTGATGACCATTTGGGCGGCGCAGGCTGGCAAGCACGTCTACGTTGAGAAGCCGATGAGTCACGATGTGGCTGAAGGTCGCATCGCCGTTGCAGCCCAGCAGAAATACGGCGTGGTCGTCCAGCATGGGACGCAAAGCCGTAGCAATGCGCAGTTGGCTGGATTGCACGCAGCAATTCATGCGGGAAAATTTGGCCCGCTTAAGATCTCTTACGGCTATTGCTGCAAGGAACGGGGTAGTATTGGTCACAAGTCGATTGGCGAACCACCCGCCAACCTCGATTGGAATTTGTGGCGAGGACCGGCTGATATCGCCGACTTTCATGGCAATTTTGTGCACTACAATTGGCACTGGTTCTGGAAGACCGGCAATGGTGACTTAAACAATCAGGGTACTCATCAACTCGACATCGCCCGCTGGGCGATTGCGCCCGAGCAAACTCATCCGGTGCGGGTCATGGCACTCGGTGGGCGTTTTCAGTGGCAAGATCAGGGAGAAACTCCCAACACTCTGTTTGGAATTGCCGAGTACCCCAACGGTCAGCAAGTATTCTTTAACGTCCGCAATGTCGACTACGAAGGTTACCAACGCCAAGTGGAAAACGAATACTACTTTGAGGACGGTGGGCGGATCGTTGGCGGCAAATATTTTGCCAAGGGAAGCACTGAGGGGGAGAAAGTAAATGTTCCGGCGGGCCAAGTCACCCCAGGAGGGAATTGGGGAGCATTTATTGCCGCCTGCCGCGCAGGTGACCCGCAGCTAGCCAATGGCAATGCCACTGACGCACACTACGGTTGTGTACTCGGCCACTTGATCAACAACTCCTACCGCTTGGGCGAACGCGTACCATTTAACGCCAAGGCGGGCCGCTTCGGAGACAACGCTGACGCCGCCGAGCATTTTGGCCGACTGCATGCAGTGATGAGCCAAGGTGTGGGTATTCCCGAGGATGGCAACAGCTACACCGTTGGCCCCTGGCTGACGTTTGATCCTATCACTGAGCAGCATGTTGGGGAGCATGCTGCAGCAGCCAATAAGTTGCTCAAAGATCCGCACCGCCCCGGCTTCGAGATCCCCACACTCGCCAGTGTTTGATGCCTGCCTGGCAAGTGTAACTCATTTTGGGACGACGACTTATTCTGGCGACCCTACCTGGACAGCGCCACTATGAGCCATTGGATTTATCGCAACCTCTTTGGAGTTCAGCTTTTAGGCGCTCGTGCATGTCGCACGTCGCAAAATCGGCTAAAGCCTACACGCCAGCGCAAAGTGGCGCTGTCCAGCTACTCAACTGAACCTAATCATCCGCCTTTACTCAGCCACGGAGAAGCTGAGGATGGTTTGCGATTCGAATTTCCCGTCCGGCTTCAGAATGATGCTCGGAAAGTCGGGATGGTTGACTGAATCGGGGAAATGTTGGGTTTCAAGGCACACGGCACTGCGGTGGGCGTAGGTCTTACCACTCTTGCCTGCTTGTCCTTTGAGAAAGTTGCCTGAATAGAATTGCAAGCCGGGCTCAGTGGTCATGATCCGCAGGCGGCGGCCCGATTGTTTGTCGAACAGGGCGGCCGCGAAGCGCAAGGGCTTGCCTTCCGCCGGCGCATTGAGCACGTAATTATGGTCGTAGCCGAGTGCCGCTGTGCCGGTCAGTTCCTCGACCCGTTTGCCGATTTTGGTTGCCTTGCGGAAATCCAGATTTGTTCCTTCGACCGACTCGATTTTGCCCGTCGGAATGAGCGTGTCATCGACGGGTGTGTATTGGTCAGCATTGATGGTCAGCATGTGATCGAGCACCGTCGTGCTGCCTTGACCGGCCAGGTTGAAGTAGGCGTGATTGGTCAAGTTGACTGGTGTTGCCTTGTCCGTGGTGGCCACATAACGAATATTTAAATTGTTCTTGTCTTTGGGAAGACTAAAAGTCACCTTAACAGACAGATTACCCGGATAACCCTCTTCGCCAGCGGGACTGGTGTAACTGAACGTGACCCCCTGCCCGACGTCATTGGTAAATGGTTTGGCTTTCCACACGACTTTGTCCAGACTGCGTGTGGCACCCCCGTGGAGATGGTTCACGTCGTTGTTGGTTGCCAAAGTGTAATCCTTGCCGTCCAGGGAAAACTTGCCTTTGGCGATACGATTACAGACGCGACCCGTGGTGCATCCAAAATATTGGTTGTCGTCGGATTCGTAACCAGTCACGGAATCGAATCCGAGAATCACGTCCGCCTTTTTGCCATCGCGGTCGGGCACGAGGAGTTGCACGAGCGTGGCGCCGCGGGTCATTACTTTGGCGACCAGCCCCGCGTCGTTGGTGAGCGTGTAGAGTTCAACCGCTTCACCACTGGCGGTCTTGCCAAACGATTCGCTGGTGGGTTCAGCGGCTGGGGTCGTGCGGCTGAGTGAAGCACCGATAAGGGTCAGCGCGACTAGTGGCAGGCGTAACAGGTCTAAATAGAATCGCATGGAGAATATTTCCTTGGTGCGTGAGCGGAGAGGTTAGCCAAAGAGGCGCTGCGTGTTGGGATGTCTGTTAGGCTATTCCAAACCGACAGCGAAGTCTATCAGGCGTGGAAAACGCTGGCTGTCTGGTGCCGAATGGAGAGCAGACTAGGCGGTCAAAGGACGGACTCTACACCATCGCGACGGTTTCTCAGTGGAACTTGGTTTTGTATGCTCGACGCAATCGCGCGACGTAGCTCTAATGGAGCGCCTTGGGCAAGCTCGCAAAATTAGTGCCCTAGTGGTTGGCTACAAGCCTATAATCCCGCCGTACAACCCCTGACCAGTTCAATATCCTGAATGGAATTCCAAATGAGTTCTACCCTGATTTCGCCTGAAGTTTCCGATCAATGCCGCCAAGCTAAGGATAAGCTCGATCAACACACTTACGAGTCGGCCCAATGGCATTTTCACGAGTCGACCGGATCCCCATTTTGGCTGGCCAAGAAAAAGGAACTGAACTTTGATCCGTTGAAAGAGGTCAACACTTTCGAAGATTTGAAGAAATTCCCGTTATTTGAAGACGACTGGTTGCGGGGCGGACCCGTGCGCCGCTGGGTCCCTAAGGGCTTGGACGGCCGGCCTACTTATGTCTTCGAGACGGGTGGAACGACGGGTGTGCCGAAAAGCCGCGTCGTCATCGATGACTTCCGCATCGATTACGAGATGTTCAGCGAGACGTTGCCCGACGAGTACTTCCCGCGTGGTGCCAACTGGCTGATGCTTGGGCCTTCAGGCCCTCGGCGTCTACGCTTGGCCGTTGAGCACCTCTGCCAGCATCGCGGCGGAATCTGCTTCTGTATCGATCTCGATCCGCGCTGGGTGATCAAGCTCATTAAGAAGGGCTGGATGGAGCACCTCGAAGAATACAAAAAGCACTGCATCGATCAGGCCATTACCATTCTCACAGCGGGTCACGACATCAAGTGCATGTTCACGACTCCTAAACTTCTGGAATCGCTGGCTTACGGTCTGGCCGAAAAAGGGACCAGCATTGCCGAGGTGGGTATCACTGGAATTTTCTCCGGTGGGACTGAATTCACACCTCAATGGACGCGATTCTGCGTTGAGGAGTTGTTGGGCGGCGCGCCAGGAGAAGGTGGTGTCTACATGACGCCAACGTACGGCAACACGCTCATGGGCTTGGCTTGCAGCAAGCCTGTCAGTGCCGAAGACGATTACAAGATTTCTTATTATGCTCCGCAACCGCGTGCCGTAGTCGAAGTGGTTGACTTTGAGGATCACACCCAAGTAGTCGCATACGGCGGCACTGGACGCGTCAAGCTTTACACAATGACCAAAGAGGTCTTTATTCCGGGATTCCTCGAACGCGACGAGGGTGAACGCGAGCTGCCATTTGCCAAGTATCCGTGGGATGGAGTGAGTGGTGTAAGACCCTTTAATGCCACGGCATCGGCCACCACTGTGGGCGTTTATTAACTATTATTTTCGTCGTTTTTGAAAGGGTCGTTGGTGCTCACGTTATCTGCTTTACGTTGGGGAAAGCCTTACAAGTCGCTCGAGTCGCAGGATGTGGTGCATTTTGACACCGGTGAGACGATTGCCAAAATTGGCTTGGTGAACGGGGGCATGCTGCAGCTCGACATGCGTCATGCGCCACGTGCTCGTGCAGCGCTGAAGCAAATTCCGGCCAAAGAACTGTTGGCGAAATGCAAGCAGGCCGCCCAGTTGTTCGAGACAGGGGACTTGCCAGTTGGTGACTCCGTGCAGACGGTGGATGACTTCATTTATCAGCAGTCTGCCAGTACCGGTCTCCCGGAGCACATGTGCCGCAATAATATGAAGAAGAATTCCTTCGTATTGGCCAATATGGACAAGATCCTCGACGCGCTGACACGCGGACTGGACTTGGATATTTTCACCCGTGGTTATGGCGAAGAGGGGCGGGGGGTTACCGTTAGTTATCAAGTTCAAACGCCCGTACTGGGTGCCATCCTGCCTAACAACTCTCCTGGCGTGCACACGCTGTGGCTACCCGCCATTCCGCTTCAAATCGGCTTGTTGCTTAAGCCTGGGAGTCAGGAACCATGGACCCCGTATCGGATGGCCGCGGCTTTCATGGCTGCCGGTGTACCAGCGGAAGCCTTTGCCCTTTATCCGGGAGGGCACGATGTCGGGCAGGCTTTAATGTCTCGCTGCCCTCGTTCGATGATTTTTGGCAGCGCTCAAACGGTGCAACAGTACGCGGGAGATCCGCGGGTTCAGGCTCATGGGCCGGGATTCACCAAGATCGTCTTGGGCGATGACGTCGTCGACCAGTGGGAAAAGTATCTTGACCTGATGGTCGAAAGTATCTTTTCGAACAGCGGACGAAGCTGCATCAACTGCTCCGGGATTTGGGCATCGCGGCACACCGAAGAAATCGCCGCGGCGCTGGCCGAGCGGTTGGGACCGGTCGATGTGCTTCCGCCTCAGGACCCCGACGCCGGCTTGGCAGCCTTCACCAACGCCAAAATGGCGACCGGAACCTGGGCCATGGTTCAGCAGGATTTGCAAGATTCTGGAGTCAAGGACATGACCGCCGCGTTTGGCGACCGGTTGGTTGAGAAAGAGCGCTGCGCCTACTTGCGGCCGGTGATTGTGCACGCCAATAGCCCCGAATGTCCGGTTGCGTCGAAGGAATACATGTTCCCCTTCACTGCGGTCGTGAAGTGCCCGCAGAAAGACATAGTTAAGAAAATTGGTTCGACGTTGGTCTGTACGGCGCTCACGGCCGACCCGCAGTTCATCGATGAATTGACCGAAAGCACCCACGTGGATCGACTAAACGTGGGTCCGATCGCAACCAATAGACTCAACTGGCTCCAGCCACACGAGGGGAATTTGATCGATTTCCTATATCGCTCGCGGGCGTATCAACTGGCCCCACTTGGCTAGTTTTCTTCCCATTGGGGGTGTAATTGTTCGCGAATCGGTCTTTAGGGGCCGATTTACGCCTGCACTTCGCTCGGCGACTTCTAATTAATCGGGAACTTCCAAATTTGCCGCGCGTCCAAAGGCTCGGCATTTGTCCTTATCCCCCGAATGTGTGTAGCCCTTCAAAAGTGCCGGCAAGCCGTTACGATCTGCATAAGCGCTTCGAGTTCCAAAGTTAATTTACTGAGACTTGGCTGTTTGGGCGGCCTGGGTCCTTCAGTAAGTTTGCAACGGTTGGGGCCGCAATTATAATCGAGCCCAACTGTCACTTTTGGGTCGATAGGCGAGAATCACACCGGTTTGCGGCCCTAAAGGCACATCTATCGTCATGATGGGTGTGGAAGTTACTCATCGTTTTGGTGGTATTCGTCGCTGTGCATCCTAGGCTAGCGGCGATTGTTTGTGCGCTCTTCACCTCCGCCGTTGGATTGGTAAGGCGCTTAGATCTTACCCGTAATTGCTCTTAAGGGTTGGTTAATGGCCATCCGTAAGTCACGCGCAGGTTCTCCCGGTTCTGCAACCAATAACTCGGGTATCCGTACGCAAGCTCGCAATCGTGTGCGTCGCATGTTGCTGGAGGACCTGGAGAAACGACAACTGTTGGCAGTCGGCCCGCAGTTGATCGGAATCCAGCCGAACAACAGCGATTTGATCGTCAATGGGACGGTTGAAAATGTCGCACCGCGCGAGCTGACGTTCCGTTTCGATGACGCTCAGCTCATTCATGCATCGACTCTGGACGGCATTCGCATCACTCGCGCCGGCGGCGACGGGTCCTTTGGCTTGAATTCCGTCTCGACGGATTTCGGCTCGGTGGGTGCGGTGGACATTCAGCTCACGAGCAGAATTTCCGGTCAAGCTTTGACGGTGGTGGTCAATCGAGCGGACTTGGGCCTCAACCAAGTGCCAACATTTTCAGTAGCGGGGTCGACGGTTACGTTGACGTTAAATTCGAACTTCACCACGCCGACCACCGCGCAGCAATTGGTGAATGGAATCAACTTGTCGCCAACCCTACTAACAGTGTTGGACGCCAAGATTAATGGTGGCTTTGCGGGGACGATTTTGGGGTCGATCAATCCGGCCACCTATTCGCCACTGCAGTTGAATCGATCGGGCGACATCATCATTCGCCCTGGTGCGGCGGTCGTCGGTGACCGTCCCAACGAAAACGAAGTGACGATCCGTTTTGCGGAATCGCTCCCTAACGACTTGTACCGCGCCGAAATCTTTGGTTTCGATGATCCGGTCGCGGGAGTTGTCGGCTTGCGTAACACCAGTTCGACAGGTGCTCCTGGCGATCTGTTCAAGCCCACAAATTCAAGTCAGCGTAAAGACACCATTGATTTCCGAATTGATCTTGGACCGCAGGTTACTGCGGTGGTACCGCAACCGGTAGTGCGGACGGCCACCGGAGCGTTGCAGCAGCAACGCGACACGATCGTGGTGTACTTCGACCAAGACAAACTGCTGGTTGAGAACGATACATTTGGCAATCCGACGAGTCAATCGGCAGAAAATCCCGAGTTCTATCAACTGCTGTTTACCGCGGACACCGTTCGCAATACCGACGATCTGCGATTCCTGCCGCAGTCCGCGAAGTACAACGCGACAGCCAACACGGTGACATTGCGTTTCGGTCAGGATATCGATGCGCTGCCTGGCTCCAACTCAGGTGCCAAGACGTTCCGGCTGCGGATCGGTACCCGAGAGACTGCGCCTATCGAACCGCAGCTCAGCCAGGCCGCTGCGACCGTCATCAGTGACTTTAACACCAACGGAGCGGTGAAATTCCGCTTTACATCGCGTGTGCTCGGCGAAGCGGGTAGCGGGATTCAAATCAACATCACCAACTCGACACCCGGCGTTCCGAGCGTGGTAGGGGTCCCGCCGCTGATTACGGCCAATGGTCGCGTTATCAACATCGACTTGTTGGGCAACAACGTTACCGCCGCCCAGTTGCTTGCGGCCCTGCAAACGGCATCGGCTTCGAGTAATTTGGTGTCGGTGCGGCTCGAACCGGGTAGTGTCGCGGGCACGCTGCTGAATACGCCGATCAACTACACGCCACTGACCGTCGTCGGCATCGGCAGTACTTTCACTACCGCGACCGACTTGGGCACGATCGGTTCCTCAAACACCAATCAGACCAGCCTCATCATTGGATCCTCCATAGATCCTGTTCCCTACAACTTTGATCTGATCGGCGGCACTGACGATCCTGGCATGCGGGTTGTACCCGACGAAGCCGGAGGACGTTTTGAGCAGTATATCAATGCTGCGTTTGGTGCCGACAAGGTCGATGGCATCACCACCATCAACTACAACTTTCAGTTGATTTACGGGACTGATAGTTCGAACACTCCGCTGGTTAACTCGGCCACTGCAAAGCAAAAAGATCGTGTGCGTGAAGCGCTGCAAATTTGGAGTGACCGACTGGGTGTTCAATTCATTGAAACTCCAAATCTGGGGATTACGATCGCTACCGGATCGTTTAATGCCTTGTCGGGCACAAGCCCGAACGTGGTCATTACCAACGCGATCAACATGGGTGTGCAGATCGATCCAACTTTTACCTCCAGCAAGCTGATTCTGGATACTTCGCGTCAGTGGGGCGACAATTACGGCGAAGACTACTTCCGCGCTGCGCTCACTGGCGTGGGCATGTTGCTGGGCCTTGAGCGGGCCGGAGACCTCCCCTCAGGTACCTTGATGGCGCTGAACACAGCGTTCGTGAACGCAGGTAATAGCAATGCCACACCGGCGGACGAGCCAGTATTCCCGGGTAGCTACGACGTTGTTCACGGCCAATATATTTTCCGGCCGGACAGCAATGACATCGATCTCTACAAATTCAATGTCGATTTTGGTGGGGCGGATCGTGTCGGTTTGTTTGTAGCGGAAACGTATGCTGAACGGCAGACCAATAGCAGTCCGCTCGACACCTTGTTG
Source organism: Pirellulales bacterium (assembly GCA_038215215.1). Lineage (GTDB taxonomy): Bacteria > Planctomycetota > Planctomycetia > Pirellulales > Pirellulaceae > Aureliella. The sequence continues at coordinate 1,336 of JBBQRC010000033.1, read as the reverse complement.
CATCTCTATAAACAGGCGCAAGCGACAGCCACCAGCAATCTGGCCGCAGGCGAGTCGCTGAACATTAGTTTCGAAGCGATCCAGCCGGGGCGATTGGGCAACAATCTGCAGATTTTTGTGACGCGCAGTGAGCGGGGCGTAGCTGCCAAGCCCATCGTCAACGTCTTTGACAATCTCATCACCGTAGATCTGAACAGCACGGTAGGGCAAGAGTCTACCGCGGCCGAATTCGTCAGCGCGATCAATGCGAATGCTGCCGCAGCCAAGCTCGTCAAAGTAAACCTAACGGCCGGTACCGGCGCCACCAAAGTGGGCGACCGCGATGTGACCTACAGCCCCATTGTGCTGAAAGGGGGCGATCTCAGCTTGGTGGCTCGCAACGACGACTATTTCAGCAAAGATTCTTTCCTGCAGCAAAGTCTGAGCTCGGGTGTGTACTACATCGGAGTCTCGGCCAGCGGCAATGAAGACTATGATCCGACGATTCCCGATACTGGATTCGGTGGCAGAACGCAGGGGAAATACGATCTGCGAATCACCTTCCGCGCTCAAGTGGATGCAGCGGATGCCATTCGGGATTTAGCCGGTGGCTTTACCGGTGATCAATCGATTCCGATCGATGGCGATGGCGACGGTGTACCCGGTGGTACCTATAACTTCTGGTTCCAGACTCGGCCGCTTGATCGCGTGTTGCAGTTCAATGCCGGCAGTTCGGCGGACCTGGAAGGCAAGATCGTCACGATTACCGGTGCCAACGGCACGGTGCGTCGATTCGAATTCAGTTCCGATCCCCTTATTGGAATTGGCAACACGGCAATCCCCTACACTTTGGCCAGCACGGCTGGCGATTTAGCTCAAGCGTTGGCGAATGCCATTCGCTCGCGCAGCGAGTTGGGTGTGAGTGTCCTGAGCAACGGTATTCGCCTGACGATGCAGGGTGAGCGAACGGTCCAGTTGTCCGCTGGACTGAACAATCTCGAAGTTCAAGGGCGGATGATTTTCGTCGACAAGGCGGCTGGCCCCAACGCGGATGGATCGTTGACAAAACCGTTCAATAACATTGCCGGTGTAGGGGTGGCCAACGCGTTTGCTTCGGCCTTGCCGGGGGACATCGTCCGCATTCTTGGCAACGGCGGTGGCGACGGCAAACTGGAAACCGTTGGTGACAACTTTGCGTACGAGATTGGTTTCGGCCTGTTGGGTGGAGCGGCCCTTAGCGATGGTAGCACGATGGATGTGCCCAAGGGCGTAACAACCATGATCGACGCAGGAGCCATCTTCAAACTGCGGCGGGCTCGCATCGGAGTCGGTAGTTCGAGTCTGGGTGTAGATCGAA
>JBBQRC010000032.1:0-15016 GCA_038215215.1 Pirellulales bacterium | reverse complement strand
TTTTATACCCTCCATCCGGTTCGTCGCGCAGGTCCCGGGGTTGAGAAATTGTAAGCTGTAGGACCCTACCCCATCGGTAGAGTGGTTGCGTTTGGCACGAGTGTAGCGAAAATACATGCCAAGACGCATACAAAGCAGCAGAATCCGTATAAACTAAAGCCCCGGCAAGCCTTAGCATACAATTGCAAACGGACAATCTAGACGTGTGACCCGGCCCTAATCAATATGGGAACGTGCAGTTCAATATGGGATCGTGCAGTGTGGGCCACAATTTCTGGTACTACACGGTAGAAGACCAAACAGTGGTGAAGTGAACGCTGCTAAACCGCCTACGGCGATGTGACCGCAAACAACGTTCCAATGGGTATCCGATGATTGAATTCGTTCTAGTCGTGCTAGCTAGTTTTCTAGCAGCGATCGTGTTCACACCGCTCGTGCGCCGTATGGCCCACCGCTATGGGATCGTCGATCGTCCTGATCCAACTCGGAAGTTGCACGGCCGGACCGTAGCGCGTGCCGGTGGAGTGGCCGTTTTGATGGCGGTGCTGGTGGCGTGCTCAGGCGCATTGTTGCGATTCAATACGGGGCTACTGAATTTAGATATTACCCCATATCTTGGTCTATTCACCGTCATGATCGGTGTCATGCTGCTCGGTTTAGCCGACGACATTTGGACACTTCGAGGTAGACAGAAATTGCTCGGCCAATTCGTCCTGGCCATGGTGCTGATTTTCACTGGCTTCCGCATCGGCCATGTGCAAATTTTTGGTATGAATTTTGAACTCGGATTGCTGGCGATTCCTACCACGCTGGTCTGGTTGCTGGCCACGACCAATGCACTCAATTTGATTGATGGTTCCGACGGGTTATGCAGCAGTCTTGGGGCCGTGATCTCCGCGGCACTTGGGGTGATTGCCGCGATGAATGGACACTTTGCTGAAGCCTCCATCGCATTTGCCCTGTGCGGTGCGTTGCTTGGTTTTTTGGTCTTCAACTTTCCACCCGCAAGCATTTTCTTAGGTGACTCCGGCAGCCTTCTGATCGGCATGATTACCGGCGCGTTGGCCATTCGCTGCTCGATTAAAGGACCAGCCGCGGTGGCGTTTCTCGCCCCACTGGCGATTCTTTCGATTCCATTACTCGACTCGTCGATGGCTATTCTGCGTCGCAAGTTGACCGGCAGAAGCATCTACACGACGGATCGTGCTCACCTCCACCACAGCTTGAAAGACAGAGGGCTGGGCGATCGCGGTTTGGTATTGATTGTTATTTTAATGGCTATCATTACCGCGACGGGTGCCATCGCAGGCCAAATTCTGGGACGCGATTGGCTCGCCCTGATCGGGACCGGAGTGGTCTTTGGAATGCTCGTTTTCACCCGTGCCTTTGGACACGCCGAGCTCGTACTAATTGGCCGACGGGCCAGCAGTTTTCTGCGAAGTCTGACCGAACCTGCCGTCAAGACTGATCAGATCGTGCATCACAAAGCGGTTCGCTTACAAGGCAGTCGTCAATGGGAAACCATTTGGAACACACTCGTCGAATTTGCCGAAGCTGAACAACTGTGCAAGCTTCATATGGACTTGAATGTTCCTTGGCTCCATGAGGGATTTCACGGTTCGTGGCAGCGCAGCCGACAGCTCGACCGACTGGAACGTTGGTCAACTTGCCTACCGATGTTCGCCGACGGCCAAATCGTAGGACGCGTCGAAGTAACCGGACCCGCCACAGATGGCTCAACGTTGGCCGTGGTTGGCAAACTGCTGGAGTTGCTCGAGGACTTAACCCCTCAAGTTCAATCCATCCTGGCCGGAGATGCGGATTCCCTTCAACCGGCCGTGGCTTTGCAGGTTGCATTGGGCGAGTGAATTCCCCGCAGGGCATCCCCGCAGGCTAAGACCGTCAACATCTGCAGACTCGCCGCTCACGTGCTTGTTAGTGCTGGCTCTGAGCTAAAGCGTCGTCTCAAAACGGGTTACCCCAGTTGTTCCCTCGCTTCTGCCCTGCGTAGCAGGTATCGCGAGGGAGAGGGCAGGATGAGGGGAAATCAAAACGGTAACTTACTTTGGGGCGACGCCTAAAGCAATCCAAGCTTGCCCGAGCGATAAACCGCCGTCGTTGGCAGGAACAAGCTGATGCACCAACACATCCACACCCGTTGCTGCCAGCTCGCTGATCACCGCTTCCAACAGATAGGCATTCTGGAAAACGCCACCCGTTAGTCCCACCTGTTGATGCATCTGACGCGGCAACAAACGCTGGCACAGCTCGACGATCACGCGCACCACTGCGTTGTGAAAATCACGAGCGATTTGGGGTTGAGCCACATGGCTCAATACATCGGTGCAAATCGCCGCTATCACAGGCGTCGCATCAAACACGAGCCTACCAGACTCTTCAACAATGGCGAAATGGTAGCCTGTTAAATTGGGATCGCTTCGCGGTGGTGAAGTACATCGCCTCGCTACTGCCTCAAGCTCCATGGCGGCCTGCGCCTCATAGGTGATCGAATGACGAATGCCCAGCAGCGACGCGACCGCGTCGAACAGACGCCCCATGCTACTTGTAGGCACGCAGTTTAGTTTCTGCTCGAGTTGCTGCCTGAGTATTCGTCGTTCGCTCTCACCGCAGGCCTGCACGCACGGCAGTTGAGGATTCCATTCAATCCCGCAGTGAAACAGGTAAGCAAGAGCGGCGCGATAGGGATGTCGAATGCTCGCGTCTCCCCCAGGCAGCGAGCTATACCGTAAATGGGCGACTCGCTCACAAGCGGAACCTCGCATCAGCAGTACCTCGCCCCCCCAAATCGCGCCATCTTCACCGTAGCCTGTGCCATCAAATACAAAGCCCAGTAGCGGTTGCGATCGCGGCCATCGATGTTCGGCGGCCAAGGAAGCCAAGTGTGCGTGATGATGTTGAACTTGAACCAGTTCCGCCCCAATGACTTCCGCTTGATCCCTCGCCCATTGGGTTGAAATGTAACCCGGGTGCCGATCCGCCACAATTCGCGTCGGCTTGACGCGCAGCAAATTCGCCAGTTGCGATACGTTATGCTCCATGCTCTTCAGTGTTTCAAGATTGCCCATGTCCCCGATGTGCTGACTGATATAGGCATAATCCCTCGTGCTGAGACAAAACGTCGATTTCAATTCTCCGCCAACAGCCAGCACGCTGGCCCCGGCAGCTTCAAGTTGGATCGGCATGGGCGCGTAACCACGCGACCGACGAATCGGCAACTGCCGATCACCGGCGTACCGCAAGACCGAATCGTCACAGAAATTATGTATAGGACGATCATGCAAGAGATAGGCATCAGCGATGTTTGCGAGTCGGCATTTGGCATCCACGTTGTCTGAAACAATCGGTTCCTCCGCTACGTTACCCGAAGTCATCACCAGTGGAGATCGGTCCTCGAGTAAAAGATAATGCAGCGGTGAATAGGGAAGCATCAGTCCGATCAAGTCGCTGCTGGGTGCCACATTGGCTGCAAGTACAACGTCGCAGCGTGGCGATTTGCGCAGCAAAACAATTGGTCGCTCTCGGCTAATTAACGCCCGCTGTTCGAGCCATCCGACATCGGCAAGTTCGTGGCACGCTTCGAGGTCTTTGACCATCACCGCCAGCGGCTTGCCTCCGCGTCCTTTGCGCGTCCGTAGCAACTGCACCGCTGATGTGTTGGTCGCATCGCAGGCGAGATGAAATCCACCTATTCCCTTGACCGCCACAATCATGCCATTACGCAGGGCCGTGCGGCACAGGGTGATCGCTGCATCGCCACGAACAGCCGTGTCATCAGGTCGAACAAAGTTCTGGTCGCAAGCGGCGGCTCCCTTCAAAAACCAAACGTTGGGGCCACAGGCAGCACAAGCAATTGGTTGAGCCTGAAAACGTCGGTCGGCGGGATCGTCATACTCATGGCGACAGGCCGCGCACATTGAAAATCCATGCATGGTTGTTGCCTGGCGATCATAGGGTAAGTCCTGGATGATGCTAAAGCGAGGACCACAATGGGTGCAATTGATAAAGGGATAGCGATAGCGTCGGTTTGTGCTGTCGAGCAGCTCGCTCAGACACGCTGCACACGGTGCCACATCCGCGGCAATGGGGGTGCTGGCACTGCCGCCTACACCGCTATCAAGAATGCGGAAGCTCGCGGCAGCATCAAGCTCCGCGATTGCGCTCACACGAACGTCATGGATGAGAGCTAGCGGTGGCGCCTGCGAACACAGTCGCTCCAAGAATTCCACAACCGAATCACGATCGCCCTGAACCTTGATCGCGACTCCGTCCGTTTCGTTTTTTACCCAGCCAGTGAGCCCAAGCTGGTGTGCGAGCTGCCACACAAAGGGCCGAAACCCAACCCCTTGCACGATACCTGAGATAAGGATCTGTTTGCGACAGGTGGTCAATCTACCACCAACTTGGTTGATATCGATATTGCCTCAAGCAGTTCACTCCTCAACCCAGACCCAGCGCACGACCGTGACCCCGTCTTCATCGATGACGGTTGTGGCGGCGGCCTTGCCCAACGAGCCCAGGCAGTCCCAAATTTGTAGAATGTCATTTCCAGTGGGGACCGGGCCACTATCTTCGGCCAGCGGCGCATCCAAGTCGCCGACCGTCAGCTCAAGCCCATAATTTAGCCAAGGCCGGAAAGCGGCTACCATCCCGGTAAAATCGATGAAGCTCACGCTGGCGACGGGCATTTCGGGCGTCAGCCAAGCGGGACGCGAGGTCAGCGGTTTGGCTTCCGCCAGATCCCGTACTTGTCGATCGCTGTAGCCGTAAATCACCATGTCATTGCTCACGATGACTTGCGGGTCGAATCCGCTGATGGGCAAGCGAAACTCGGGATAAAAGTAGCGCGTTGCCCCTTCTAGCTCCTCGGATTGAGGCCGCGGGACTTTGTAATTGACGGGGACTGAGTCGGGAGCAATTTCGCGAACTAAATCTGTCAGCTGGTCAAAAACTTGGAACATCTCTTTGCAGCCAGACAAAAACTGGTCGCGATTTTTCAGCTTAATTACCCCAGCTAATTCCGGTAAGGGTAGGGGCTGACTGGCAATGGGCATTTCGCTAGCCAGTTGAGTCGTGGTCCACTTCGCGGCCAGCGACAGCAGACTCTCGTGGTCATCAAGGCTCGGTTGGATGCTCTCGCTGAAAATCGCGTAAGCCTCTTCAAGCAGCGGCCATCCCTTGTCGAGCACTGTTAAAGCCAGCTCTTGCTGCTCGTCGTCCTGCTCCGCCATGACGATAAAATTCTGTATGTGATCGGGAGCTCGATCCAAGATCGTTTCTAGCAACTCACCCACAATCGGCATCGCTTGTTGCTTGGCAGCCATCAGGAACAAGGGACTGGTGCCGGCATGGCGAAGCACCGCTAGTGGGCTGGCATTCTCAAGCAGCACGTTCTCGCTCCAGTCGTAGGAGTAGCCCTCGCGCCCAACTTCACTCGCAAAGCTCCAACTGACCAGCGCCTCGAAGTCAGGAGCAAATTCGACCAACTGTTCATCGAGCAATTCGGCATCCTCGCGAATCGATTCGGTCCAAGCTTCGACATCAATATCCTCGTTTTCGACACCTTGGACCGCAACCACAAACTGACTCGTCAGCCGCTGGAAGTAGGAACCGTAATTGGCATTCCATTGACTCTGCCGCCACTCTCCAGACGCATAACTCACAGTTCGCAAATTCGCCGGTGTTTCGTCAGTCAGGATTTCCAGTCGCTCGTGCTCAAACAGCGATGGTCCTTCGCCCAACGTCTGCAGTATTCGCGAGTCTTCCCCAACGGCCATCATCAGAACTTTGGCCCTGATTCCAAGTGTGATGGTTAGCTTGCGGCCTTTCAAAGCCGCGATCACCTTTTCAGCCACTTCGCGTCCCTGCTCGTCTTCAATCGCTTCAACCGGTACCAAATCGGCAGTGAGTTCAAAGGAGAGCGCCTGACCGTCAGCGAATTCCTGACGCTTGAGCTTTTCGAGCACCGGCGCGAGTTCAGGAATCTGTCCACCCACTAATCGCAATAGACCCTCAAGTGCGTCGAGTTGCGTGCGGGCAATCGCGTCGTCGCTCAAGCGGAATCCGATCACCGTGGTAGGGATGCTAATCGCCTCCCCATAAATCGGATCCAAGTTCATGAAAAACTCACGCAACCCCTCGGGCCCGTCGACCGATGCATCATACACGTCACTGTAAAACGCCATGATTCCATCGATGAATTCACACCAGTCCTGACCTCCGTAAACAAACACCTCCTGCGAATTCATATCGCGGGCCAACTCGAGCAAGTCACGCACGTTCTGATTCTGCACTTGCAGCTTGACTTGCTGTAGCGGACCTTGTGGATCAGCCCATTGCCGGTAGAACTCAGCCTCTAATTTTTGCGCGAACGGTATATTGCGCAAACGCGTTACCAAGTTGCTTTGCAGAAATTCGTTCCAAGCGCTCCGCATATTTAGATTCGCGCTATAAAAGGCAGCATTTTGCGGGACCATCGCCAAAGACGTTTCCGACAACGCCAACTCTTCGTCCTCCGCGACCTGCGCTCGTAGCGGCTGACAAAACGTTCCATTGAGAAACGCTCCCAACACAAGTGCCGGTGCTAGCCACTGGGCTGCCAGCCGCCATAGGTTGCTGGCACTCTGTCGCCAATGGCAAACTCCGTACGACTGCGCGCCTGCGTGTTCGCGATGTTCTGTTTCGACATTGACCTGGTCCATGGCAATTCCCAAATTCCGAGGGCTGATATATCCGTTCATAAATACTCCAAAAGATCTTTGAGAATTGTAGCTGGAATCCTGTGCAGACTAGGGGAACAGTCGCTCGCGCAGGAATGAATAAGCGATGGCTTGCATGAAGGCCGATTGGCGATTGTTAGCAGACCCGCCGTGGCCACCTTCAATGTTTTCATAATAGGTCACGTCATGCCCCTGCTGTTCCATCTTGGCCATCATTTTTCGAGCGTGGCCAGGATGAACTCGATCATCGCGAGTAGAAGTCAAGAAGATCACTGCGGGGTACTTGGTCGACGGGCTGATGTTCTGATACGGTGAATAAGTCTTGATGAAGTCCCATTCTCCCGGCGAATCCGGATCGCCATATTCAGCCATCCACGAGGCTCCAGCCAACAGCAGGTGGTAGCGTTTCATATCCAGCAGTGGAACTTGACAAACCGCCGCCGCAAACAAATCTGGATAAAGGGCAACCATATTCCCAACTAGCAGCCCGCCATTGGAGCCACCTTGGATCCCCAGTTTCTCGCGTGTGGTTACTTTGCGTTTGACCAAATCTTCTGCCACGGCAGCAAAGTCTTCGTAAGCCCGCAGACGATTTTTCTTCAAAGCGGCTTGATGCCATCGCGGGCCGTATTCACCACCACCGCGAATATTGGCCATGACATAAACTCCGCCCTGACTCGTCCACGCGCGTCCCACCGAGGCGTTGTAGCTCGGTGTCAGCGAGATTTCAAAGCCCCCGTAACCGTAAAGCAACGTGGGGTTTGAACCATCCAGCTTTACATCTTTTTTGGCCACCATGAAATAGGGCACCTGCGTGCCATCTCGGCTGGTCGCAAAGTGCTGGCTAATTCCTAAACCGCTCGCGTCGTAAAATGCGGGTAATTGCTTCAGTTGCTCGGGTTGCTCGCCTACCGCTCCGTAATAAAGCGTTGTCGGCGTCACGAAATCGGTGGCCGTCATGAAATACTCGTTCGATTCTTCCGCATCGATCGGTGTGACCCCTACCGTGCCAAACTGCGGAGCGCCCAGGAGAGGTTGCGTCTCCCATTTACCGTCTCGTGGAGTCAGCACGTAAACCCGATTCTTAACATCCTCCAAGACGTTCAGGATCAAGTGCTCTTTGGTCGGTGCGAAAGCAGACAACGAAGTATGTTCGTTTGGTTCAAAAGCGACATCAAAATTGCGTTTGCCGGACATGAAGTCATCGAAGTTGGTCACCAATAACGAACCTGCCACATAGGTCTTCCCAGCTACTTCCCAAGGCTCACGTAACTCGACGAGCAGGTAACTGTGAAACACCGACTTGTTGGCACTATTGGGAGCGTCGATCTTGACCAGTTCGCCGTTATCCTTCCGCAAGTACAACTCGTCGTTATAGAAGGCGATCGTCCGGTTGACGAAATTGCGTTCAAATCCAGGCGAATCGTCATGCGAAGCGGCAATATACATGTCATCGGGTGTCCCTTCGTAGACCGTGACCGCCTTGCTTAGTGGCGTACCTCGTTTCCACAGTTTGGCAATCCGCGGATAGCCCGATTTGGTTTGTGAACCCGCGCCAAAATCGGTGTAAACGAAGACTGAGTCGCGATCAATCCACTGAATGCCCCCTTTGGCTTCCGGGCGTTCAAAGCCACCACTTACAAAAGCCCGCTTCTCCATATCGAATTCTCGCGTCACGGTCGCATCCGCACCACCACGCGACATGCTGATCAACGCCCGATCGTAGACGGGACGCAAAATCGACGAGCCCGCCCACACCCAATTTTCGTTTTCTTCCTTCGCCAGCTTATCAAGGTCGAGGATCACGTCCCACTGCGGGTTGGGCTTGCGGTATTCGTCAAGCGTAGTACGCCGCCACAGCCCGCGCTCGTTCTGTTTGTCGCGCCAAAAGTTGTAGTAGTAATCGCCGCTTTTAGTGACAAAGGGAATCCTCGCATCAGAGTCCAAGATCTTCAATAAGTCGTCACGCAAGTTGTTAAACTCGGGGCTCGACTCGAATTTTCCTTGCGACTTGGCATTGCGCTCCCTGACCCAATCGAGCGCCTTTTCGCCGGTCACATCTTCCAGCCATAAAAAGGGATCTTCAACATCCGTCACGTCAGACACCTTCTTTTCCTTTTCTGCAGGTTCGTCACCTTGATTGCCATTACCGAGTGTATTTGCGCAAAAGTGAATCTGCAGACCAACCATGAGGCCGAGCAGTCCACACCAACCTGCAAATTTGATCATCGAAAACGCTCCCTGATTGCTGGACTCCCGCCCCATTTTTTAGAACCCGCGATTTTATACTGCGGAACAATACCTAGGGGCTCGAACGGTACCCGTCACCCCGAAAATTATTGACTTCAGGGAAGCCACCCCTGTCCGCCGAGCCATTCGGCAGCTCGGTCGGGCCACGTAGTGCAGGCGTTTGGCGTGCGTCGCAGGCCGTAACCATGCCCGCCACTGGGATATAGGTGCAGCCCAACCGGTACTTTCGCCTGCTTCAGCGCCAACGCCATCCGTAACACGTTTTCAGAATCGATTGGATCATCCAAGGCCATGGTCAAGAACATCGGTGGTGTTTGCGCATCGACCGGCAGATCGGCGGCTAACCCTGCCTTCGTTCCCTTCTCGAACAAATACGCCGGATAGATGAGCATGGCGAAATCGGGTCGACAACTCACTGCATCCACTGCATCACCGGCTTCGTAAGCTCGACTGGCAGACTGCGTACTCAGGCGTGCCGCCAAGTTGCCACCGGCTGAAAAGCCCAGCACACCGATGCGATTTGGTTCCAGTTTCAACTCGGTCGCACGACTACGTAACATGGAGATCGCACGCTGAGCATCCTGCAACGGCTCTGTCGGACGTCCATCACCAGCCGGTTTGGGCACTCGATATTTGAGCAATGCTGCCGTTACACCAATTGAATTGAGCCACTCGCAGACTTCAGTCCCTTCTAGATCCCAAGCCAAAATGCTGTAGCCACCGCCAGGGCAAACCATCACCGCCGTACCACTGTGAGGCGTGTCCATCGCAGGCTGGTAAATGGTCAGTGTGGGTTCTGAGACATCGCCCAAACGAATCACCGACTTACCCGCCACTTGGTTACTGTCCGCTTTGGAGGTATCGCGTTCTTGACCGTTGGTTGCGTCCTGCCCAGGTGGCGTGGCAGGCCAGATCTTGATCGGCTGCATCACCGCTTGAGCAAGTGCCGGCTGTGCGCTGAGGCTCGGCCCGACCAGTAGAATCAGGACGCATGGTAGCCAAGTCAGTCGTATCATGTTGAATTTCCGAGGAGAGGTAGAGTTGGCGATGACCGCATCATTGTAACGCATCAACCTGTACCAGGATCGGCCAGAGCAAATTGCTTGTCGAGATCCGCCGTCACCGACGAAGGTACCGACGCTGCCCCCAAGCGCATCCGCACGAGCTGTCGCTGCGGTCGGAATTGAAAATCGGCGGCCAATCCCACCGCAGCGCGATTGGGTTCGGGAACATCCCAATAAATTTGCTCAGAAACGTGCGCGACAAGTCGCGCGATCAAGCACTTCGCTTCCTCTGGAGACGCAGCAACCACTGGACCGAGGTAATTTGCCACGCTTCCGCCACGTAACATCCCAAACCCCTGCCCTGACACCACGATCCGGCTGTCCTCGACTAACCGCTCGAGGTAAGCCATGCGCGAGCAACCGAAGGCAACTCGATCAAGTCCACTGTGGTCACTTAATGTGAATTGACCCGCGCCGCCCGCCAACTCGTCAGACTCGGTGGCAAACTTGCTCCCGTTACTCAAGTTCTCAAACGGTCGCGGTTCGCGTCCCCAACGCTGAAAGGACCACTCCGCTTGAAACCCCAGTTTTTCATACAGCGGTCGGCCAGCGGGGGTCGCGTCAAGCCGGATGTAACTCAGCGCGCGACCCTGTAGATAGTCCAACGCCGCCGTCATCAATTGGCGACCCACGCCACGGCGGCGATAGTCTGGATGAACCAGCATCATGCCGATCCAGGCAAGTGCGTCGCCATAACACGTCGTGGTGACTGTGCCGATAACGCGGTCGTCAATCAACCCCACGAAGCAACCGCTGGGTTCGTAGTTCAGCAGACGCTGCCAGTCCGCCGGACGTTGATTCCAGCCAACCAGCGCTCGGATATGATCCGCCGCAACGATATCCTCCGCGCACATCAATCGAATTCTAAAGTCCATCTGGCACCTGGAATGAATGCAAGCGTGAGGTGTGTCCAACTTGCTGGCGAAGCGAGTCAAGGCAGTTATGGTATCATGAGTAAGACAAGACCTGGGCTGGCATTGTTGGTTAACTTTGGTGCAATGGTTAGTAATGTTGAAATCCCCTGGATCGCTATCAGAGTTGGACGAGCGGATCTCGCGCCCCAATGATGCTTGGCGGGAGGCCCTCGCCGCGCTACCTGGACGCTTTCTGGTGCTGGGGGCGGGTGGCAAAATGGGTTGGCACACCAGCCTCACCTTGCAACGTAGCCTGCAGTTGCTTGGCCGTCAGGAGCCTGTGACCGTCGTCTCACGCTTCGGCTCTGAGAAGCAGCGCCGCCTCTTCGAAAAGCAGCGATTCCAGGTGCTAGCTTGCGATCTCAGTCAGCCCACCGCGGTCGCCAGTTTGCCGGACGCTGACTATGTCATTTTCCTAGCCGGAGTCAAGTTCGGTACCAGCGACAATCCAGAACTCTTGCACCGCATGAATGTGCTGATGCCAGAGTTGGTTGCGGCTCGCTATCGCAATTCTGCCATCGTGGCCCTCTCCACCGGGTGCGTCTATTCGTTCACCACACCCGCTTCAGGTGGCTCGACGGAAGCCAGCCCCACCGATCCGCCCGGTGCCTACGCCCGCTCTTGCCTGGGCCGAGAAATGGCCTTTCACAGGGCTGCCGCCAATGACGGAACGCGTTCCGCCCTCATTCGGCTCAACTATTCCAATGATTTGCGCTACGGCGTGTTGATCGATATCGCGCAGCGCATCCTTGCGCGCCAGCCTGTGTCACTGGAAACCGGCTACGTGAATGTGATTTGGCAAGGCGATGCGATTGACTACATCCTCCGCAGCCTGACTCACGTCAGTGCTCCCCCATGGATATTAAATGTCACGGGGACTGAATGTTTGCGCGTCCACGATATCGCTGTGCGTATCGCTGAACTTTGCGGTTGCGAGGTCGAATTCACGGGCGAAGAGGGTCCACTGGCTTGGCTCAACAATGCCGCCCAAGCGCATGCACTGTTTGGCCCACCGTCCGTGGATGCCGACACGCTGATGCAGTGGACCGTGGCCTGGCTGCAGCAGGGTGGCGAAACTCTTAACAAACCAACGCACTTCGAAGTTCGCGATGGAGCCTACTAGACCTCCGTTAGATTTTGAGGTATTTGCGATGAGGAACAGCCATGAGTAACCTGTGGAAGCAAGCGTTAATTGCTGGCCAAGTCATTCCGGCCTGTCCGCTGGCGCTCCATGCGGACGGTTCCTGGTCGGAACGTCACCAACGTGCTTTACTGAGGTATTACCTAGCGGCCGGAGCAGGTGGCTTGGCCGTCGGAGTTCACTCAACCCAATTCGCCATTCGCGATCCCCAGCACGCGCTCTTTCGCCCCTTGCTGGAACTGGCCGCGGAGTGCATGCACGCCGCCGGGGAGTCACAGGCTGCCTTGGTGCGCATCGCGGGAATATGCGGCGATACAGCCCAGGCAACGCGTGAAGCGATGTTGGCCAACGACCTCGGTTACCACGCTGGACTGGTCAGTCTCTCGGCTTTGGCACAGCGGACCGAAGCCGATTTGCTGCGCCATTTGCACACCGTCTCCGAAGTAATGCCGGTTGTTGGCTTTTACTTACAGCCTGCAGTGGGTGGTCGCATTCTCAGTCATGCATTCTGGCGGCGAGTGTGCGAGATCCCCTCCCTAGTGGCCATCAAGATCGCTCCCTTTAATCGCTATCAGACGTGGGATGTCGTCCGCGCAGTCATCGAGTCGGAGCGACGTGACGTGGCCCTCTACACTGGCAATGATGACAATATCATCGTCGATCTGCTGACCCCCTGGGTTTATCGAGGTGAATCACGTTTCATTGTTGGCGGATTGCTGGGCCAATGGGGCGTCTGGACGCGTAATGCCGTGCGATTGCTCGAGGACATTAAGGCAGCGCGGCGCAGCCACACAATGACCGCGGAATGGTTAACGCGGAACATCGAGTTGACTGATGCCAATGCCGCAATTTTTGATGTCGCCAATCAGTTTCGAGGTTGCATTCCCGGCATTAATGAGATGTTGCACCGCAGTGGCTTGCTTCCCTCCAATCGCTGTCTTGACCCTCACGAAGTTTTGTCAGCAGGACAAGCTGAGGAGTTGGACCGAGTGACGAGCGATTACCCCCATCTGATCGACACTGAATTCATTCACACGCATCGCGACGAGTGGCTAGCCTAGTAACTTAGCCGATCCGTGCTTGACCGCTCAATACTATCGCAGAGTCCAAACGACTATCGCAGAGTCCAAACGAATCCCACTTGGCAGAGTTGCAATCAAGCTCGCGACCGTCCCACTGGCAGACAACGTCACGGGAAAAGGTGACACATCCCTAAACTGAACTGTCGCCCTCGACCTAGAAAGGGTAACCTCTCCTCCCCTGACCAACTGATTGTCTGACCACTTGGTTGTCACGCAGACCACCAGCCGTATTAATAGACCATCCCCATCACAAGAAATCACTTGATCTATGTCGTTGTCGATTGCAAACCCATTCAACCAAAGCTGGATTCAAGCCTTAACGCAAGCGGCTGAGATTCCGGCGACGCGCACGATCAAGTCAAAGCTCGAATGGGTCGATACACTCAGTCTCAATCGCCCCGACGTCGACGGCTTGGCTGCCGCCAAGTCGCTGTGGGATTTTGCGGAAAGCGAGGGGCTTGGCGGACTTCTGCACATCCTTCCTACCAGTCAATCCACGTGGGTCTTCGATAGCGAAGATGTGTTTCTCTACGAGCGCAGCCAGCCAGAGCTTGCAGAATTGAAAACCGCCTGGAGCTTCGACCACTGGACGCGAGCCATCGGGCTGCAACCGACCACTTATGGCCTCGTTGCAGAAGTCACCAGCACCGACTGGATGGGCCTGGTGCGCAAGGAGGCGGTGCGACTCAAGCAATCCCTTAATACGGCCGCGGTAACCCAAGCATCTACGATGTACCTGCCGTGCACGGCCCGGTGGAGTGACAATGCCTGGACGGTGCAGTTCGATCAGCTCGACTGGATCGTGGTCAGCTATGAGGATCCTGTCACGGTCCCGCATCCTAGTTTGGAAGCGATCCAGGCGACGTTAACCCAGTCGTTGCATGCGGCCAACACTACTCTGGTAGCCAAGAACGCGGCCGCCTGCGCATTCATTATGCGTCCATCCCCTTGGATGGAGTGTGCTCCAGCGCTGCGACCGCTGCATGAGCTGATGTTAGATAGCGCCAGCGATTTTTCACCCTGGTTGGTCAAGACCTGGAACTGCGTTTGGCCCGTCATTTACCGCGAACAAAACGTGCTTAAAGGACAAGCCGACATAGACTATCTACGCAGCGAGCTCAAAGCCTGTTTAAGTGCCCAATCGCGCTTGACAATGTGGATGTTTTTGTTCGCTAAGCTCGTGTGCCAAATGCAGCTCGGACGTGGACTGGGACTCTGCGCCGATTTTATCGACTAGTGGTGCGTCAAGCTCGAGAATTATGGTTCAACCGTAGGTAAAGCTTCAAAACACCAATTGTTCACTAGTCATCTAGAGCAATTCGTTCAACAAGTTATCTATCCCCTCGGCCTAGAGGCGGAAAAATGGAAACTGCAATGGATGTTGCGGTTCGACTCGTGGCCAGTTAAATGGCAGCATAAACGCTCACCGCCAATGCCTTGGCTTCGAGCACCCCGGGTTACGCGGTGCTCGCCCGCAGGCTCGCACCGCTCACCCGGGGCTAACGTTCTGCCGCCACGCTGTGGCTGGTCAATTGGGTTGGACGAAATGTTGGTAGTGCAAACATTAAGCCTGCGAAGATTCTGGCGGCTGTCGGTACACAATGCGCGGGTTCAGATATGCAACCCAAATACCTAGTCGTTATCGAAAAGACTCCAAACAACTTATCTGCTTATTCGCCGGCTTTGCCTGGTTGTGTGGCGACGGGTGCAACGAAAGCGGAAGTTGAAGAGCGTATGCGCGACGCAATCCGTATGCACCTTGACGGCATGCGTGAAGACGGCCTGAAGATTCCCGAACCATCGTCGATTGCAGAGTATATCGAAGCAT
>JBBQRC010000031.1:0-15140 GCA_038215215.1 Pirellulales bacterium | reverse complement strand
GCCCGTGACAAATAACTTGACGCGCAGTTGTACACTGCAACCAGGTAACTGGGCTGCTCCGTCAGCACCTGCGTTGTCCCCCGATGGCTCAACCGACAGATCCACATTTTCCGTCTGCAGCGGATATGCGGCTTGGCTCATAGTCATTTTCCAATTGAATCTCAAGGCACTAGATTGAGCTTACTTGCCATTCTATCGAATTCGCCCGACCGACATTAGAATGGCCTCCGGCCAGCATACAAATATTTATAGGACGCAAATTTAATCGAGCGACCTTTGGAGTGCGGCGACTCGTCGCCGCTTTCTTTCTCAGGAAATTTGGTTCTGGGAATGACATTCGTCTGATCTGCCGACTTCACCTACAAATTGAAATGATATGTTCGCTGATTTCCCGCGCCGATTGACAAAATGACATGTTGGAAAGGCAAAGCGGCGACAAGTCGTCGCACTCCAAATGACGTCCGCTTACCATCTTAAACCCCTTATCTACCTAGTAGACTCATGCAAATCGCCAAAGCAATCATTACGGCGGCGGGTGAAGCTCAAGCTCACCTGCCACTGCAAACGGTGGTCGATCGATCAGGCAGAGTGCGGACGGCACTTGAATTACTGTTGGACGAAGTCACGGGTGCGGGTATCGAAGAAGTGGCGATCGTGATCCGGCCCGGTCAACAAGATCGCTATCGCCAAGCAGTTAGCAGTTCGACTCCCAAAATAACGCTCTTCGAACAGCCTGAGCCCAGAGGGTATGGTGATGCATTACTTCGCGCCCGCGATTTTTGTCACGGCGAGGCGTTTTTGCATTTGGTCAGCGATCACTTGTATGTTAGTCGCAACGGTACGTCATGTGCCGCTCAGATTGTCGAAGTGGCGCGTCGCGAACAATGTTCGGTCTCCGCAGTCCAACCGACGCGTGAAAACCAGCTTGCCTACTTTGGGGCCATCGGGGGTCGTCCGGTACCCAGGAGCAACAGTTTGTTTGAAGTGAATATGGTGCTCGAGAAACCCACACCGACCGTGGCAGAGCAAAGTTTAATTGTGGCGGGCCAGCGCGCGGGACACTACTTGTGCATGTTTGGTATGCACGTACTGACCCCCAATGTGTTCGAACTGCTCGACGCCGCCGTGGCCCATTTACTGCCCGGGGCGACAGCAAATCTTTCCACCTCGCTCCATCAGCTTGCGCAAACAGAACGTTACCTAGCCACGGAGTTGAACGGAGTGCGCTACAACATTGGCGAAAAGTACGGACTATTGATCGCACAGTTAGCCATCGCTTTGTCGGGTGGCGATCGAGACCAAGTTTTGACTGAGCTACTTGAGCTACTGGCCAAAAACTAGCTGCCTACACGGGCGGACGCAAAGTGCATTGTTTTAGGGCAAATTGACTTGTTTTGCGGCCCCAATTTGCGTGTGGTCCAGGCTCATCAATCCAACGATAAGAAACCAGTATGATCCAGACCAGCAACGCAGCCACTTCGACTTCAGCCAGTAGACTTGTTGACATCATCATTTCCGAAGATCCGGTCATCCGCAACTTGTCGCTCGACGGCTGTTGTGAACGGATGTCCCGAGATGATTTGATGGTGGCTGCGCGTGAGCTGGATAGTTTTCGCCGTGATTGTACGAACCTCTATCAGCGGGTGCGAGCGCTCTTCTTTTTGTACGCGATCCATCGGTTTCATTTGCCGCGCGAATTGGTGGGACGCGAGCGCGGCGTCATACCTTTTGTCGGCTTTGAGCATTTGCTTGCACGTCGCTTCAACGAAGCGGTGCGGGATTTTTTAGCGGAACAGGCGACGAGTGGTCCAAGTATCACGTTATCGAGTGCTTTGGCCACCGGCTACCACCGCCTCGCGTTTCAAACTTTGGCCGATCAGGTTCGCAAAAGTGTCCGCACAGTAAAGGGAAACCAATGGATGTTCCGCACTGGGCACCCTGAAGATTTGCCACTGCGCATCAGGCCAGAATTGCTCAAGGCTGACTCCAGTGGTTTGTATCCCGTCCTCCGCGAGCGCACCAGCGTGCGGATGGATTTTTCACACAGCGGTTGGAGCGATATTTTCTTTCTCGGGATGGATTTTCCCGAAGGGGCCAAGGTCATTAACGCATCGATCAATTTGGCTGTCCAAGGTCGGCATGCGCGGCCGGAGCCCCCAATTGATACCGCTCTACGGGTCATCGACGAGCCCCTTTTGAGACTGACCTGCGTGGATCTCAACGTGACGACGGATGTCCGCACGATTAACGAAGTTTACGATTTCGCACGCGATTATGTTGGTTTATTGAAAGCTGCCGTTATCGCTTCTGGCCTGATTCCACCCGGGATGGAGGGCTGCAACTTGGAAATTGAAGCGGTCCTGTCCAAGCTCGTTGGTCCAGGTCGTGGCTTGGAAATTGTCAGTCGCGTAAACGACATCCCTAAAGGTTCCCGACTGGCGGTATCGACTAATTTACTGGGATCGTTGATTGCCATTTGCATGCGTGCAACTGGCCAGGTATCGCAGTTGGTAGGTCCCTTGCAGGAAGAGGACCGCCGCATCGTGGCGGCCCGGGCAATTCTCGGTGAATGGATCGGCGGTTCAGGTGGCGGTTGGCAAGACTCAGGTGGTGTTTGGCCTGGAATCAAGCTGATTACGGGCTCGGTGGCTGAAACAGGTGATCCTGAGTGGGGGATTAGCCGCGGCCGATTGTTACCTCGGCATCACGTCTTTAGCCATTCGGAAATCACTCCCGCCGCCCGCCAGTTGCTGCAGGACGCACTGGTACTCGTACACGGTGGCATGGCGCAGAATGTCGGCCCAATTCTGGAAATGGTGACTGAAAAATATCTGTTGCGTTGTGCAGGTGAATGGACGGCCCGAAGGGATGCCATAAGCATACTGGAAGAAATCGCCGCCGCGCTGAAGGCTGGCGATATCGAGCGGCTAGGGCAACTAACCGATCGCAACTTTGCCGGGCCGCTGCAAGAGATCATACCCTGGTGTTCCAACAGCTACACGGAGCGGCTGATCGAATTGTCGCGGCAGCAGTTTGGTGGGGATTTTTGGGGTTTTTGGATGCTCGGTGGTATGGCTGGAGGGGGCATGGGTTTTTTGTTTGCACCGGCCCGAAAAGCGGAAGCGTCTGTTTGGCTGGCTCAGACCATGTTGCAAACCAAACGTGAGCTGGAACAAAGTCTTCCGTTTGCGATGGATCCGGTAGTGTATGAATTTGAGATCAACGAGGCGGGCACGATCGCAGAACTTCGTCACGACGCGGCCATGCCCAAAGGTTACTACGAACTGGTGATGCCCGCTCTACTCCGTCAGGACATTCAACAATTGAGTCCAGCACGGCGCCGCGAATTGGACCACGTTGGTCAGTTGTGTCGCGATAGCGCGGCGGGAGATACCGAATTGGCCGAGCGATTGCTCGACCGTTTGCTCCCTGGCACAACACGTAAAAGCGAAGCGACGGTGACTTTGGATTCGTTGTTGGTGGAAAACGGTTTCGATCGCTTGGCGCACCAGCAGATCCGCGAGGACCTATTGCACGGACGCCTAGGTCTGGCCCAGAACCGTCTTCCCTCGGTATCACAAATCGAGGACGTTTATCCGGAGGATTTGCTTGACGCAAGGCGTCCGACGTCAGCCGGCCTGCTGCATGCCGCGGAAGAGGCTTTGGCCAAGGGTCAGGTCGCAGTGCTAACGTTGGCCGCTGGCGTTGGCAGTCGCTGGACGCAGGGTGCTGGAGTTGTCAAAGCGCTGCATCCGTTCTGTAAGTGGGCTGGTCGCCATCGCACGTTTCTGGAGGTCCATGTCGCCAAGAGTCGTCATGTTGGCCAGAAATATGGCAAGTTTCCAACTCACATTTTTACGTCGGGCTATTTGACCGATGCACCGATCCGACGTTCCGTGCAAACGCTGGAGTATCCAGGGAGTGTGGTCGTTTCGCGTGGAAAAAGCGTGGGTCTGCGGATGGTCCCTACCACCCGCGATCTCCGTTTTGCATGGGAAGAGATGCCGCAACAGATGTTGGATGAACAGCAAGAAAAGATGCGGCAGAGCGTGCGCGCGGCCTTGATCGGCTGGGCGCAAGCCGCCGGCGAAGCTGCAGACTACACGGATAATCTCCCCATGCAGTGCCTGCACCCAGTTGGTCACTGGTATGAAGTTCCCAATTTGTTGCGCAACGGCGTGCTCCGCGACTTGTTGCAGCGGCAACCTGAACTGCGGTACCTTTTGCTGCACAACGTCGACACGCTCGGCGCGACTCTCGACCCGCATGTCTTGGCGCTACACATGACCAGCGGAGCCTGTCTGTCGTTTGAAGTGATCACGCGGCGATTGGAAGATCGCGGCGGAGGGCTCGCCCGCGTCGATGGACGAGTTCGCTTGGTGGAAGGGCTTGCCATGCCCAATGAGCATGAAGAATTTAAACTGTCGTACTACAATTCCATGACCACTTGGATTGATATCGATCGCCTGCTGGAAGTGTTCGGGCTTTCGCGTTCCTTATTGGCGGAACCTGCCTTGGTCGACGAAGCAATCAGGAAGCTTGGCCGACGCATGCCAACTTATATCACTCTCAAAGATGTCAAGAAGCGTTGGGGCAATGGTCAAGAAGATATTTTTCCGGTTTTGCAGTTCGAGAAGCTGTGGGGCGACATGACGGCGCTACCCGAAGTGGACTGCCAATTCATCGCAGTGCCAACGGTTCGCGGACAGCAACTTAAAGACCAAGCCCAACTGGATGGCTGGCTTCGCGATGGCTCCGCGGCCGCCATTGAGAAATTATGTGTGTGGTGAGTACTGGTCGGCTATTCGGCCCGGTGCTGCCAGCGACACACGGCTGGCAACTTTTGCGACCATGGAGCTACTTGGCTTGCCCGCAGACAACCTGTGAATAAATGGCGGTTGCGAGAACCACCCGAATTGAAAGCGATTTCGACCCTCGGCGGGTACCTACAGCCACGATTTCGCTACAATCGTCGCTCTTGGACTGTGTAACAAGCCTTTGGTGGAGTTGGCTGCGTGTGGAGTAAACGGATTCCGTTCAAAGTTGATATCTCGGGTGTGATCGAGATCATGGGTTCGTCGCTCTATAGCCGCCCGGATACGCCTATTCGCGAACTGATTCAAAACGCACATGACGCGATCATGAGGCGCCGCAATCGGGATTTGGACTATTCTGGCCGCATCGACATTCGACAGGATCCCGTCGCCAAGACCCTTAGTTTTAGCGATGACGGCATCGGTCTCTCGCCGCAGGAAGCGGAGGATTACCTGGGCACGTTGGGAATTGGCGTCACGGGTTTGATGAAGGGTCGTGGCGGACCCGACAGCCTAGCGGCAGTTACAGGTTCCGGCGACCAATTAATCGGTCAGTTTGGCATCGGACTCTTCAGCGCCTTTATGCTGGCGGATCGCCTGGTGGTGGAAAGCCGCCGATCGGAAAGCGATTCCGGGGTCCGCTGGGAAGCGGGCGCCGGCACCGAAATCGAACTATCGCACTCGCGCCGCGAAGTACCCGGTACTACCGTAACACTCCACTTGAAGCCGCATTGTGAGCTACTGGCCGAAGATAGTGATCTGCTCGAGTCGGCCATCAAACAGTTCGCTGATTTCCTGCCGATACCCATTTTCGTCAACGATGCGCCCGCGCGGACAAACTTGATCCAAGTTGCTTGGTTCAGCGCGACACCCGATGTGGAAGCGATTGAGCTGGATATGGCCAGTTACTTTCACGAATCGCCGCTCGATGTGATTCCCGTTCGCGTCTCCAGTCCTGTGCAGATTGAAGGTGCTTTGTATATTTCGCCGCAGCGGACACCAGGTTTTTCAGATGATGCCGTGGTGGCGGCCACGATTCGACGGATGGTCATTTCGCGCCGCATCCAAGACCTGCTGCCCCCCTGGGCATCGTTCTTGCGAGGCATTTTGGAGTTACCCGATTGTGCGCCAACGGCCAGTCGCGAAGATCTGGTGCGCGATGCTAGTTTTCATGCTGTACGTCTGGCGCTGGAAGCAACGATTTACGGACACTTTCAATCCCTCGCACGCAAGCAGCCGCAGCGACTTGAAGCGATCATCAATTGGCATCGCTTTACGATTGCCGGATCAGCGCTTGACGAACCACAACTGCGCGACTTACTGCGAACCTGCTATCGCTTTAATACTACTCAGGGTGATTTGACATTCGAAGAGATCCTGGACGCAGCCTCAGCCGACCCGCTCATTGAGTCCGAGGCGGATCAAGTGATTTGGTACAACGCGGATCGCCGACAGGAACGTTGGCTAAACGAAGTCTTCCACTCGGCCCGCGTCCTCTGCGTGCATGCACTGCGTAGTTTCGAAGAAACACTCATGGCTGCGATGGTGGCGGATTCGCTGGACACGGTGATCGACCTGCGCATTGCTAGTCCCTCGTCTCCCAATTTTGGCGAAACCGTCTTGGGCATGCGCTCGCTGACAGATGCACCCGACGAGTGGCTCGAATTCCTCGGTGGCTTGGATGCAAAAGTAATGATCGCCGATTTTCATGGCCGGCAGCCCGTGATGGCGTTCCTTAACGAACGCTACGAACTGTCGCGCACTTTTGAAGGTCTAAAAAAGGACGGTGATATTCCGGTTGGGTTTCAGCGCTTGATCGATGCCCACTTTCGCCAAGCTCCTGCAGAAAAGAACGAAGTCATTCTCAATCGGCAAAACGCGTTAATCGAACGCGCGCTGACCAGAGGGGTGCACAGCCCGCTTGCAAATGTCGTGCGACTGATTGTCCAGAATGCCCTGCACTCCGCCGGAGCATCTCTGGGCACGGGTGCCCAGGTGCAGCAAGTGGACGATCTAGATTGGATTGCTCGCGCACTGTGGGACGCGCAATAAAGCCGGGTTGAGGCCAGCGACGAGATCGTTCGGTATCGAGTACGCGATTTTACTTGGTTGCAAACCAGTGGTTAACCGGGCACAATGAGGACGATGCTCCCTAACTGCAGCTATGTTGAGGAATCCACCCCGGATCAATCCCATGCGAAGCCAGCTAACTTCGATCTTTCTTATGTGCTTGGGTGTGTTTTTAAACTGCCTGAGCCAGGCGGGTGGCCAAGCGTTACTGAATGCGGCAGAGCTTGAGCTGCCGCAGACTGCCAGTCGCATGGCCGCCCGCGTTGACGAGCTGCTGGATCAAAAGCTGCAGGAGTTGGGTTGGCAGGCCGCTCCACCGTGCAACGATGCGAGTTTTCTTCGTCGGGCTCATTTGGATCTAACAGGAGCAGCGCCGACGGCCAGCGAAGTGCTAGCTTTTATCGAAAATCCACGAGCCACGAAACGGAATGACCTAGTGGAAGGATTGTTGGCGAGTCCCAGCGCGTCGGTCCACTTGGCAAAGACTTGGTCAAGTTGGTTGCTCCCCGAGTCAAGCAGCCCGGAGGACCAGATTGGGCGCGGTGGCCTTGAGGTTTGGCTCCGCCGTCGGTTTGCGGAGAACTTGCGCTACGATCGACTGGTGGCCGACCTGTTGGTCTCTACTGGCACGATTCAAAATAGTCCCACTGCGTTTTTCGTCGCGCTGGAAAGCAAACCCGAAAAGATCGCTGCCAAAACGGCCCGCGTTTTTTTGGGGGTCCAACTTGACTGTGCCGAGTGCCACAATCATCCCTTCGATGATTGGAAACAAACCGATTTCTGGGGTTTCGCCGCCTATTTTGCACGGCTCTCGTCCAGCGGCGCGCCCAGCTCGAACGCCAACGGTGACGTGACCGATGTTGCGACAGGCGAAGTCAAGCTACCCGGTACTGAGCAGGTCATTGCACCTAAGCCACTGGTCGAGACGGGGTTCAGTGGATTAGCCACCGGCACTCGCCGCCAGCAACTGACACTCTGGCTCACAGCACCTGAAAATCCGTTTCTGGCGCGGGCAGCAGTCAACCGCGCCTGGGCATTACTTTTTGGCCGCGGTCTGGTCGAACCCATCGATGATATGCGCTCGTTGGAGATGGCATCACATCCTCAGTTGCTCGAGGAGTTGTCCAACTACTTTGTCGATTCCAATTACGACTTGCGCGGTTTGCTGGCGATGCTGGCCAGTACGAAGGCCTATCAACGTGCTACCAAGCACCCCAGTGGCATCCCACCGGAAGCCAGCTATGCCGTCATGGCAACGAAGCCGCTCACCGAAATTCAACTCGCCACATGCCTATCGCAGGTCGCGCGACAATTGAGTGACGGCGCTGGAGACGGGGAGCAACGCGTTTTAATAGCCCAGTTGGGAAAGCTCCGCGGGGACAGCAGCCAAGCTACGCTGGGGATCGTTCAGGCGCTGGTGACCTTACACGGTGCAGCCTTCGATCGCGTCTCGCGTGACGGCTCAAGCCTCCTGCTACAAGCCCTGGGCGCGCCTCACATGGACGATACGAAGCGTCTTCAATGGCTGTTCCTGAGTACGCTTAATCGCCAACCGACGACCGCAGAGCTGGCCGCATTTTCAGCAGTAATTCATCAGTCGGATTCTGAAGGCTTGTCGAATCAGGAAGGCTCAGTCACGGACACAGATGCGAAAGCGGAGAGCGCTGGGAAAGCGGCTAGCGGTAAACTCTGGCAATCCGATCTACTGTGGGCGTTACTTAACTCAACAGACTTTGCCATGACCCCTTAACGGCACAGGGCTTTTTGGCACATGCCGCTATTCAGCAATTGCCATTTAGCAATTGTCATTTGAGAGGATCATTTTCACGGTCTCGTAGGCGATCCATAGATCGAACCGGAAAGAACGACGATCAACATATTCGATATCCAGTTCCATCATCCGTGAGAAACTGAGGCGGTTTTTGCCACTGACTTGCCACAACCCACTGATGCCAGGTTTGACTGCAAATCTCTGCAATTGCCATTCTGAGTAGTCCGCCCAATCCAACACGTCTGGCCGTGGTCCAATTAGGCTCATGTCCCCCAACAAAACGTTGATCAGTTGAGGTAATTCGTCGATCGAACAGCGCCTCAGGAAGGCGCCACCCGGGATCAAGCGATCGCTGTAATCCGGCTTCGATACGACTTCGTCCGAGTCCGCCAAACTGGACACGTAAGCACGGTGCTGCGAAGTTGCTAGATGAGGATCACATGCGTGCATAGTGCGAAATTTTAAGATCGTAAAGTAGTCTCCCATTTCGCCGAGTCGGGGCTGGCGAAACAAAGCAGGTCCACGCGACACACAGCGAATGTAGATCGCAATTAAAACCAGCATCGGCGACAGCACCAGCAGCAATATCATCGCGCCGATAAAATCGAACATACGCTTCCAGACTGGCGTCGGTCTCCAGGCTAAGCACGCAGCGGGTCGCTGATTCGAAAAACGATGAACCTCACCAAAACTGCTTAAGATTTGGTCGTCACTGTACTGCGAACCTCCCAGCACCTGATTTTCCAGCGCCTGGATCGGGTTCGCATGTGCAATCCTGTCAGATTGTGCCTGCATAGTTAGCTAGATGAAAATCTTGTGAAGGCCGATGAACGCGGCATGTCCCCCGTTCCGTAAGGACTTCAGTATAGTTACGCATCAACTTATGCCTAGTTTCCTGCTTCGTCCTTCCCTTGCAACCAGGCAAATTCCGCGCGAGCGATTGCGGTGGCCACGTGGGGCGAGGGATTTCCTAGCTGGTTTCATCAACTTGGCGATCATACGTAGCGCCATTTACTGTGTCAGGCAAGGCGCGTTGACTGGCAAGCAATGGTTCACTTTCGGCCATTGCGAACTGCCCAGCAGCGGTCCTTAATCGTCCATGGTGACAATTCTAGATGGTCCCAGTGGGGCGATTCCTACCGCTCGCATCAAGCGAGTATCTGCTCCGTGGACTTAATTTTGCCCAGAATCTCTTGGAAGGTCAGTTGGGATTGTCTGCGATCGTGCGAATGTAACTTGCAAAATCGAGATCTTCACCTTGCAGCAGCGTTGGAAGTGCCGCTCGGAAATCCTCGCGTCGGCACCATTCACGCATAAAATCATCCCAGGAGTGCCCGCGACGTCGCTGTGGTGGCGTCATTGCGTCACTGTAAGCCGTCAAATAGGCACGTTCGAACAGCGAAATAAGAATTTCGAACAGCACCTGCATCTGCTACGACATCAATTTACCGCACGATGCTAAAGCCCGCCGCCCACAGGCAAAGGCGAACGTTTTTAGGGGCGCAGTGTCAGCAAACGAATCGTTTCGCCAACCTTGAGTTGCAGGGTGAGTGCCACCACTTCACTAATCGTTACGCCAGATTCCGTTTGCTCGGCAGCGCCAATCATCGCACGAAACCCGCCCGTGGTGGACGCCAACAAGAGCGGCTTACCCTCAAGACTGGCAACGATTTTGGCAACTTGGGCCACTTGAGTGCGTTGGACAGCTCCGATCTCGTCGCGACGGCAGCGGACCACCGGACCGCCGTCGAAGATGTCGATCAAATTATCAATCCTAAAGCCCTCTGCCTGCAGCATCGCCAACGCAGGTACGGTATGCGGATGAACCGCACCGAGGATTGCCCGTGATCCCTCTGAGAGCAAGCTGGTGTAGATCGGATACCGCGGCATCAGGTCTTCGATGAAGCGTTTGTTAATCGTCGACAAACTATCTGCCTGCGGAAAATCCATCTTGAAAAAGTGTCGACCAATTGCTTCCCAAAAAGGGCATTCGCCGTCATCGGTCATCATGCCACGCATTTCAGCGATCACGAACTCTGAAAACCGCTTGGGGTGCGTTGCCATAAAAATGAATCTTGCCAGGCTGAGCAGACGCCCGCGTCCTTGGCCCCGATATTCCGGCAACAAGAAGAGGCTACCGATTTCTGTAGGTCCGGCATGAATCTTTTCCAAGTGCAAGGATTCAACTTCTTGCGTCGTTCCCAGTAGCTCGCAGTGATGCGATTCCAGCACCCTTCGATAGCTGTAGAATGGCTCGAAGCCCCCGGTCTTACTGAAAATACAAGATAGCCCAACCAATTTGCCGTGCGATACATCCTCCATGACCAAGACATAAGGCTCGCCGGACGGCTTTTCAACTTTACGGGTGAACGCGAAATTCGAAAGTTCGACGCGTTCAGCTAATTGTTCCTTGTTGATTTGCAAGGTGGTCAAGCCGTACGTAGCCTGCTCAATGAGCCGCCACAGCTCATCGAGATCGTCCAATCGAACCGCACGCACGATGACCAAGTTAGTCGCTCCTTCGGGTTGTTCTGAAAACGTCCTTAAAATGCAGTCTGCCTCAGCTCCGCCAGACGCTTTTGCAGCGCTACATCGGTAGGCGTCAGCTCCACTAATAACTCCACGTAGCGCCGCGCAGAATCGATCATATTACTCCGCTGCGCCAGATCTGCAGCCGCCGTTAATGCCTCGCGCTTGATCGCGTCAGATGGAGGTGGAATACGAAACAGTGCAGCGCGTCGAAAGGACGAGAGCGATTCCGGAATTCTGCGGGCGCGCAAATAAACATACCCTAATTGCAGCGCAGCGGCGGCCCGTAGGCTCGGTTGATCCACCGCTCGTCGTAAGAAGTCAATTGCGTCATCGGTATTACCGAGTTTTTCTAACGCATTGGCGAGTGGAATATAGAGCTCGATGCGCTCTGGATGTCGCTCCAAGCGATCGCGACAGACCCGCTGCCGCAGTGCATTCAGTTCGATCGTCGAACGCTGCAGCGCGTCTTCCGTCAGCACGGTTGGTTCAGCCGCGTATGCAGCCTCCGCCTCATGATGCAATTCCAGCGACCGCGCCAATTGCGCGTCTTCGCGCAGCGTAACAATTTCCTCGTGGTCTGTGAACTGCTGGAAAGCCCGATCCAGCACACGTTTGGCATCGACCCAGCGGTGCGCCTGCAAATAAATCCGAGCTAATTCAAGATAGGGATCAGCATTTAGCGGGCTATTCCGTATCAACATCTCCAACTGTTGAAATCGCTCCAGCGACACCACTCCAGAAACCACATTCGCGGTCCGCGAGTCACCTGCGCTCATCCCCCAATCGCTGCTAGTGACCGGCTTCTGTCGGATCAGCAAATCTTCAGGGGTGAGTGGTCGCATTTTGAACTCCGATTCGTGCAACCCCAAAACCTCTAGGGCTGGCAGGAACGCACTCGACAAAGCCAAGATTCTGGTATGACCGCGGGCCGCGTTCTACTTGATTATAATGGAGGATTATCGAGTTAGCATTCACATCAAGCGATTGGTCGCTGGATAGCTAGAAACTTTACAAAAGATTTCCGGCGTGTGCTATGGACCATGTGGTTATCTTTCAGCAACTATACGTCGCGCCGCTACCACTCGCACTCTGTTCGCGAGTCGAGTAATCATCAAGGTGATTTTTTGTTCTCCGGCGCCACGCAATCGCCGCTGTTGCTCATTAGCGTCTAATTGCACCAGACGCTTTTTCACTTCTACTTCTCCAATCCGCTGGTCCCGCAGCCAACGTCGTACCCGTCTCTGGTCCCATGGTAACACTTCAACCACCTCGAATGCTTGTGCCCACACGGAACGAATCATTTCGTCCGAGGTGAAATAGCCTTGGCTTGTTCCAAGAGCTTGAGCTCCAACTGACTCCGCCCAAGCCGCCTGTAAATGGGCAGCATGGAGAGTGGCGTGGCAATCGTAGACGAACCTGAATGGTTGCCTTTTGCCCTCCTCCGTCGCGCGCGGTAAGCCTGCGAACTGGTGGGTCTCGTGCGGTTCGCACAGGACGGCTGTATGGGCCGGCGCGAAGCCCGTCTTCCATGGCTCAGCAAGCGCTCCAGTCAACAATAGCTGTTGTCGGCATTCTCCCCTATTACCTAGCCAGCAACGCACATCCGCCAGCGAATCATAAGACAGTCCCGCTGTGGTTCCGAGGTTCGCCGTTAACTGCGTGCCTGGGGCCAGCTTGATCATCGCGCCGACCGCCCGCCGAGCCACCTGCAGCGATTGCGCGAGCGAGGGACTAAAGTCGGCGGCATCGGTCAAGCGATGACTGTTGCCGTCAGCCGTCCGACGATCCGGGTCCAGATGCAACCACCGGGGGTTATCAGGCACATCTTCGGGAATGCTGCCGACGGTTGCGGTGGGTCGCAGTCCGTGAGTCGCTAAATTCGCATTGGCCAATTGAACTAACTGGTGGTCAGTATCGATTCCTAGCGTTTCACCACGCTGCGCGAGCGCGATCAGATCAACGCCGACACCACAACAGCCATCGACCACATCTTCAACTGCAGGAAAGAGGCTGGCTTTGTACTTTGCACACCACCAATCGCTAGACTGTGCTAAACCGCGCGGCGTCCATAACCACCGGCTAGCATCTGGAAACCTTGCTGCCGCCCGCCGCCGCATTGCCATCTGATCGCGCAGCATGTCCCGCTGCCAAGGCAACAGCTCCGATTCCGAGTAGTTGCCCCCGGAATCAGACTGACTGAGCCACTGCTGACCATGTGAAACCAGCCATTCAATTTGATCCACTTTTCGATCCAAGTGGCCTCAGCTTACTGTTCGCCAAACAATCCCATCTTCGCCGCGTTCGAGCCTGGAGGTATTTGACACCCAGTCGCTATTTCGTTGACACAAACTTAATTTGCCCTGCAGGCAATTGAGCCGCAATCTGCTCTACCAACTGAAGGTCTTGTTCACTGAGCCGACGCATTGGAACGGTCGAGTACTTTCCGTTAACTTTCAGCAAGCGCACCTTGTCTGGGTGAATCTCAGCCAAGACGGCGGTCACTTCAAAATTTCCGGTGTTGTCACGCCACACGCGGCTCAACTTGAACGCGTCAACGACAGGGTCGGCTGCGACCACGCCAAACAGATCTTCGAGTGCAGGTGCAACATAATTCGTGGTGGGTGTGCCAAACAAGTCGTCCGTCGCAGGTGCGTTACCTTTAGGCGTACCGAAAACGTCATCGGAGGCCGGCGTGCCGAATAGATCATCGGCGGCTGCGGGGGCGGCCGGAGCTTCAGCGGCCGGCGTCGCAGGGGTACCAAACAGATCGTCTATGGCTGACGCAGCGGGGGTGCCAAATAAATCATCGGGAGCGGCCGGAGCTTCAGCGGCCGGCGTCGCCGGGGTGCCGAACAAGTCATCCGCTGCAGCAGGAGCAGCCGGGGTGCCGAACAAGTCATCCGCTGCAGCAGGAGCAGCCGGTGTGCCAAACAAATCATCAGCAGCAGCGGGAGCAGCCGGTGCTTCGGCCGCTGGCGTTGCGGGAGTACCAAACAAGTCATCGGCAGCCGCTGGAGCAGCCGGTGCTTCAGCCGCTGGCGTTGCGGGAGTACCAAACAAGTCGTCCGCAGCAGCTGGTGCGGCCGGTGGCTCTGCCGCGGGGGAGGCCGGAGTACCAAACAGGTCGTCTGCGGCCGGTGGTGTTGGTGTCGCGGGTGCTCCGCATGGATCGTCTCCGGCAGCGGGAGCCGGCATCTTTTCCGGTTCCACGGGTGTGCCAAACAAATCATCGGCAGCCGGCGGTGGCGCGGGAATATCAGCCGCTGGTGTGGCAGGATTACCAAATAGATCTTCAACTGCAGGTGTTGCTGGAGCCGGTGCAGGCTCTGCTGGCATTGGTTTCACCGGATCAGGTTCGAAAGGGACAGGCTCCACGGGAGTAGCAGGCGTTCCAAACGGATCCGTTACCGTCGCCGCGGGCGCAGGAAAGGGATTTGACTCTGCGGGCATGGGAGCAGGGGCTGGTTCTGGCTCTAGTACAGAAGCTACTTCGGGGGCTGGGGCTGGCTCAAAGACTGGCGGCGCTGCAGGTACTGGAGCCGCTGCGACTGGCGGCGGTGGTGCGTTGTCAGAAGGACTCAGCTCAGTGGCTGGCTTGGCTGCGTGAGCTGGTTCAGCTGCCTGAGTTAGCGGTTCAATAACTTGTCCAATGGCACTCGACTCATGTAACATCGAATCGCTGGCCGCTGGCGAACTTGCCGACCCCATAACGTTGCCCGTACAGCAGTCCGACGAGCTAATAATCGGCATGTCACCGCAGCTCGGCGTCGCTACCACGCACGGTTCGACTGGCACGTAGCAGTTGGTTGTCTGAACGACGCAGCAGCACTCTGTGTTGGAACGCTTAAGCCAGCGCATTAGGCCGCGGCCAGCCCAAGCCGGGTTAAAGGTCAGCAAAACGGTAAGAGTTGCTACAGTAGTGCAGCGAAGCCAGTATCGAAAACCCTTTGACA